>JBCCAW010000381.1:0-5846 GCA_039814655.1 Myxococcota bacterium
CGCGGGGCGGGCGGCAGCCGAGCTAGAGCGCCAGCAGGCAAACAGCCTCCTCGAGCAGCTCAACCATCAGCTAGAAGCCAAAGTGGAGGAGCGCACCGCCGATTTGCTAGAGCGGGCGAGAGCGCTGGGCCGGGACATGGCGTGTCGGACGGGAGGGCAGGACGGTTGATTCACGGCGTGCAGGCTCCCTTTTCAGCTCCCGAGGGTCTCGCGGAGGTAGGCGCCGAGGCTCTCGGGGCTCTCCTCGAAGCGGCGCCCATTGATGTAGAGCGTGGGCGTTGAACTCACACCGAGCCGTCGCCCTTCGTCCTTCTGCGCCTGCACGGCCTGCGCGACCTCCGGGTCCTCGAGGTCGGCGCGAAAGCGGTCCATGTCGAGGTCGAGGGAGGCCGCGTAGCCGGTGATGTCCGAGGGCGTGAGCGCTGCCTGGTTGGCGAAGAGGAGATCGTGCATCTCCCAAAACTTGCCCTGGCGTCCGGCGGCGACGCTCGCCTTGGCCGCTTCGAAGGCATGCTCGTGGCCGGACAAGGGGTAGTGCATGAACACCAGCCGCACGTCGCCTTCCAGCTCCTCGAGGAGCCGCTCGAGGAGCGGCGCGGCGGCACCGCAATAGGGGCACTCGAAGTCGCTGAACTCGACGATGGTCACCTCGGCGCCGAGCTCGGAGCCGCCGGCGCCCCGGATAGGCGCGTTCATGGTGTCGATGCGCGTCGGCTCGCCGTCGTAACGCAGACGGTAGAGCTCACGAATGCGCCGCGTGTCCTCGCCCTCGGCGACGAGCCTGAGCAGGTACCGCGACGCGGGCACGCAGGCGCCGCAGGTCACGTCGCCCTCCACACATTCACGGAGGGTCTCGGGCTGCCCGCAGGGTGTGGTCAGGGAGCTGACCAGCCGGCGCCAGCGCCGCGACTCGGCGTCGCGCAGGCCGCTCGTGTCGATCCCCGGGAGATCGAAGGGTTCGTCCCCGGGGCGCGGTGCCGGGACGTCGACGGTCTCGATGACGGGCGCGTCATTGCTTTCCCCGCCACCGCAGGCGAGCGCGCCAAAGGCGATGCACGACGCGACCAGCGCCGGATGGACCCGGTGCGGGGGCGAGAATCGGGCGAGGGTGCGCGACACGGCGGCGAGCTTAGAGGGTGCGGCCCGGTCGTGCACGTGACGCCGACCTGGGCGTCCTCCGCGCTCTTCGAGGGCGGCGAAAGGCCGTCAGGAATCGCCGTAGGTGACGAGCTGCTGGCGGATCGTGTCTTCGGTGATCCCCGTCCGGATGTGCTCCTTGAGGCAATCCGCCACGGTGATCATCAGCTCATCGACGCCCTTGTCCTCGATGAGCTTGCTCAAGAGCACGCGCGACTCCCGGTTGTCTTCGTCCCGTAGGAACTTTCGGACCTGTTCGATGTCGAGGCCGCCGTCGAAATCCACGACGATATGTTCGGCCAGAAAGCGCGCCAGCTGGTTCACGAAGTCTCCTCCCGAAGGGGCAGGGGTCCGTTCTAGACAAGAGGCCCGTCCCTTCGCAAGCCCTGGGAGTGCACGGTCGCCCGTGGAGGGCCTCGTCCGCTATCGTCCCCGCGTGACGCGGGGGCACCACGACCGTGAGATTCGCGTGCTGGCGACGGGGTTTGGGGCCGTTCCGGGGACCAACGCCCATGCCGCAGCCCTTCTCGCCCTCGCGACGGCCGTTCGCGCGGAAGTCGATCTGGTGTGCCGGAAAGACGCCGGTTTGGCGCACCAAAGCCGCGTCGGGCCCGCTCGGCTCTTTCGCGTCCCCGCGTCCGGGCCGCCCGGCGAGGCCATGGCGGGCTTCGCGCGTGCCGTGAGGCGGCAGCTCGAGGCCGGGAGCTACGACGCGGTCCACGTCCGCGGGGCGGCGGAGGGCGTCGCCGTGGCCCCGCTCGTGGCGGCCATGGGTTCACGTCTCATCTACGAGGTGGGGACCTTCGCCGACGCCGCCGCCCCGGGCATCGAGCAGAGCGCGTGGTCCCGCGATCACGCGGAGTGTCTGGCCGCGGCCCACCTCGTCCTGGTGGGAGGAGCGACCGCGGCCGCGGCCCTCGCAGGGCGCGAGCTGGCGGGAGAGGTGCGCGTGTTGCCGCCGGGCGTGGACGTGGACACCTTCGACCGCTGCGACGCCGCGCCGGCCCCCCGGGCTCGCCTCCTCTTCCTGGGCACGTTCACCGCCGACCGGGCGCTCGGGACGGTGCTGGCCGCATTGCGGGAGGTGTCGAGCATACGCCCGCTGCGCGCCCTCTTCGCCGGCGAGCCGGAGCCCGCGCGGCGCCGAGAGCTGCGTCTTTTGGCGTCCGCGTTCGGCCTGGACGACGTGGTCGAGGTCGCCGGCGAACCCCGGCCCCTCGCGCTGCCCGCGATCCTCGCGGCGGCGGACGTCGTCGTGGTTCCGGCGGCGGCCACGCCGCGCTACGAGGAGCTCGGGGCGCTCCCGGAGCTTCTGCTGGAGGCCATGGCCTGCGGTCGGCCCGTCGTGGCGGCGCAGGTGCCGGCGGTGGCGGAGGTCGCCCGTGACGAGGTCGAGGCGCTGCTCTACCCGCCCGGCGAGGAGAACACCTTGGCCGAATGCGTGTTGACCCTCCTGCGCGAGCCTGCCCTCGCCGCACGCCTCGGCGACGCGGCGCACGCGCGCGTGCGGGCCGGCTGGGGCAGCGCCGCCCGGCGCCGGCGTCTCGTCCAGCTCTACGAAGGGCTCTTTCCTGGTTCCCAACGCCGGGACCCCTGGGTGGTCGGTTTCGGTGGCGCCGAGGCGAGGGGCCTTGGCTCGTCGCCTTCGTCGGTGCTCCGCGGCCTAGCGTCGGACGAGGGCACGGCGCCGGAGGCGGACCCCGCGCACCTGGCTCCGGACACGGTCGTCGGCGCACCGGCCCCAACGCTCACGGAGGAGGAGGGACCGGAGGGCTGAGCGGGCGGGGACTCGTGTCCGTGTTCGTGTCCGTTCCCGTCTCCGCCACCCACGGAACGCAAAAGGCCGAGCCCGCGGGGGCTCGGCCTTCGCGGCGAGGTCGCTCGGGTCAGTTGGCGCGGATCGCCTGGAGCAGCTGCCTCGCGTTGGCGCCGGCCTTCTTCACCACCTGGTTGGCGACGTTGCGCGAGGCCTGGGCGAAGGCGCGGCGCTCGTCCGCCGACGGCGTGTGCACGTCGATGCCGTAGCGCTCCAGGTTCTGAATCAGAATCGGGTCCATGCGGCGCACGTTGCGGCGCCCTTGCTGGGTCACCTGCGCCGGGACGTCCCGCAGCACGGTCTTCACGTCGTCCGGAAGCCCGTCGAACCAGCGCTTCGAGAACACGATGATGCCGGGCTGGTAGCTGTGCTCGCTCAGGACCAGGTGGCCGGCGGCCTGGTACCAGCTGGAGGCCATGGCGAAGAGCGGCGTGTTGTCGAAGCCGTCGACGACGTTCGTCTGGAGCGACGTGAGTACGTTGGTCACGTCGATGGGGACGGGCGTGGCGCCGAAGGCCCGGTAGGTCGCGAGGTGCACGTTGGCCTCCTGCGATCGCATGCGAAGGCCGCGCAGGTCCGCCGGCGTGCGAATGGCTCGGTCCTTGGTGAACCAGCTCCGGAAGCCGTTCTCGGCCCAGAAACCGAACACGAAGCCGCGCTGCTCGACGAGGCTCTTCACCTGGGAGAGCACCGCCTCGCTGTCGAGGGCGCGGTCCGCCGCTTGCCGGCTACGGAAGAGGTAGGGGCTCTCGAAGACGTTCAGCTCGGGAACCAGCGAGCCGAGCCCGGCCGTGGAGCCACCCCAGCCCTGGATGCTGCCCTGGGCCGTACGCCGGACGAGGGCCTTCTCGCCGCCCAGGGAACCGCCCATGAACATCTTCACGCGCACGCGGCCGGCCGTGCCGTCTTGCACGTGCTTGCGGAAGCGCCGCATCTGCTTCTCCCACGGCGTGCCCTCCGGGGCGACCGTGGCGATCTTCATCTCGATCTGCTCTTGCGCGCCTGCGTCCCCGGTCGGGGCCAGCGCCGCGAGGGCGAGAGAGAGGACGAGCGAACTCGCCGCGCTCCCGAACAGCACACGTTGTTTTCGGTTCATCGCACACTCCCCATCGCAGCGTGCCCCTCGGGCACTCGTTCCAGGACGCTGGCACACGTCACCACCCCTACGGACGGCCGTGGAGCCCAGCTATTCACGTGGTCGCGACGAACCGCTGGCAGCTTGCCCCGGCCTCGCGCCCTCCTCACTCGAAGAGCTCGTCCGCCCGGGACAGAAGCACCTGAGCCTTGCGCTGCTCGCACCGGTTCTCCGGCGCGATCTCCGGGCCCCCGGACTCCGGGTCTCCGGCGATGACGGTCTGAAGCTGCTCTTCGAAGAGCGCCCGGTCCTGCGCCTTCACCGCGTAGTCCTGCGCGAGGAGCACGCGCGTTCCGAAGTAGTTCGGCGCCGCCGCGAGGGACGTCTCGAAGAAGCTCCGGCTCTGCTCGAGGTCGCCGCCCGCGAAAGCCGGCGCGCGGCCGTAGAAGACGCCGAAGTAGCGGCTCGGGCCCGAGTAGAAGTAGTCGCCGTCGAGGTCGAGGCAGGTCTGCATGATCGCCTTGATCTCGTCCTTGTAGGAAAGGAGCGTCGCGAACTCCGCGCTCGCCCACTTGCCCATGGCGGTCGCGCGCCAGTAGAGGGCGGGAACGGCCGAGGCGTCGAGCAGGTCGGCGCCGAGGGCCTCCTGCCACGGCGAGCCGTCGGCGATGCGCTGCGCGAAGTCCGGGAAGGCAAAGCGCAGGGAGCGCTCGGCGGCGACCTTGCCGGCCTCGTACTCACTGAGCTTCTCCTCCGTCTTCGCCTCGTCGAATGAGAGGTGACAGTCGGCGAGGAGGTAGTGGCTCCGGGCCAGCATCACCCAGGCCTCGGGCTGGTTGGGATCGGAGGCGACGGCGCCGGCGTAGCCCTCGATGGCCGAGCGGAGTCCGCTCTCCTCGTCGCGGTTGGCCCAGCCGGCCTCGCCGGCGGCCAGCATCGCGGCCACGTCGCCGCCCTCGCCACCGACCGTCGCCGCCGGCGGCGGATCGTCGAAGCCCGACGCGACCTGCGTCTGACTCTCGCAGCCGAGCGCCGCGAGCACGGCGAGCACGAGCGTCGCCAAAAGAAGTCCCCGCGAGGCGTGAGCCTCACGAGGTGTCGTGATCATCGACGTCGAGCGCACGTAGACCTCCAGCTGGACCGCCCAAAACCCCGGGGCGGTACCATCTGGAGCGGGTACCAAACCGCCGCTTAAGCTGTCAACACGTAGGGTTCGGTCGATTTCGCCCTGCGCCGCGCGTGGGAATCGGTATGGTCGCGCGCGTGAATGCCACGACCGGCGGGTCGCACCTGGACCCATCCCCCGAGACGGTGGAGCGACTGCTGGAATCCGGCGGCTGGCAGTTCACCCGGCTCACCGAGGACACCTGGCGGGGCCATTTTCGTGGCGGGACCGGTCGCTCCTTCCCCTACCTCGTGCGCCTCGACCGCGGTGCGCATTTTCTGACCTTCGCCGTCGTGCCCTTTCTTCGCTCGCCGGAGGACGAGGCGCGATGCGCGGCGCTCTACGGCCGGCTGCTCCAGCTCAACCAAGTGCTGATGATGGCCAAGCTCAGCATCGACGACGACCTCGATGTGGTGCTCTCCGTCGACTATCCGACGGCCCAGCTCGACGAATCGGAGTTCGTCGACGCCATGAACGCGCTCGCCTTTTACGCGGACACGCATCACGACGAGCTCGAGGGGCTCGCCTGAGCGGCGCGGACCTCTCTGACCGCGCGCGAACCTCGTTTGCCGCCCGGGGTGCTGCGCACTAGCAGTCCATATATTGAAGCCCAAAGCTCTTCCTTCGTTAGTACACGATCCTTCATGATTTAC
>JBCCAW010000288.1:0-7570 GCA_039814655.1 Myxococcota bacterium
GCTGCGATGAACGGGCGCTGCGATGAACGAGCGCTGCGATGAACGGGCGCTGCGATGAACGAGGGGCTGCGATGAACGAGGGGCTGCGATGAACGAGGCCACGCGCTGGCGCTTCGCCTCGACCTGCGCGCCGCTCCTGCGGGACGACGTCGACACGGACCAGATCATCCCCGCACGCTTCCTCACCACCACGACCAAGACCGGGCTCGGCGAGAAGCTCTTCGCCGACTGGCGCTACGACGCGAGCGGCGCGCCCCGCTCCGGCTTCCCGCTGAACGACCCGGCCCACGCCGGCGCGCAAGTGCTGCTCGCCGGGGCCAACTTCGGCGCGGGCAGCAGCCGCGAGCACGCTCCCTGGGCCCTCGTCGACTATGGCTTTCGGGCCGTCATCGCCCGAAGCTTCGCAGACATCTTCGCGGGCAACGCGCTCAAGAACGGCCTGCTCGTCATCGCCGTCGGCGACGTCGCGCACGAGACGCTCCGGCGGAGCCTCGAGGGTGACCCGAAGGCCTCGGTTTCCGTGGACCTCGAGGCACAGACGCTCACGCTCCCGGACGGGACCCGCGAGCGCTTCCCCATCGACGGCTTCATGAAGCACATGCTGCTCGAGGGCGTCGACGAGCTGGGCTACCTCCAGGGGATGTTGCCGGAGATCGCGGCCTACGAAGCGGCGCAGAGTGCATCGCCGGCGGGCTGAGGGCATGGTCGCGTTCCGCGCGGCACGCGGCGGAGCATCATGAGTCACCTCGTTCTTCTTCCCGGGGACGGCATCGGTCCCGAAATCGTCGCCGAGGCCGAGAAGGTCCTTCGGGCGCTGCGTCCCGGCGATACCTTCGAGACGCAACTCATCGGCGGCGCCGCCATCGACGCCACGGGCACGGCGCTTCCCGAGGCCACCCGGGATGCGTGTGCGCGGGCCGAGGCCGTGCTGCTGGGCGCCGTCGGTGGTCCCCAATGGGACGACCCGTCGGCGCGCGTGCGCCCGGAACAAGGCCTGCTCGCGATACGAAAAGCCCTCGGCCTCTACGCGAACTTGCGCCCGGTGACGCGCTGGCCCGGCCTCGAGGCAAGCTCGCCGCTCAAGCCCGAGCTGCTCGAGGGCGTGGACCTGCTCTTCGTGCGCGAGCTGACCGGCGGCATCTACTTGGGCGCGCCGCGCGTCGAGGGCACGGAGCGCGCCCTCGACACGCTCGTCTACACGGCGCCGGAGGTGCGGCGCATCGTGGAGCTCGCCTTCCGCCTCGCGGCGGGGCGGCGAGGGAAGGTCACGAGTATCGACAAGGCCAACGTGCTCGCCTCCATGCGGCTCTGGCGGCACGTCGCCAGCGAGGTGGCCGAAGCGCACCCGGACATCGACTTCGAGCACCAGCTCGTAGACTCGGCGGCCATGCGCCTCGTGACCGCGCCAGCGAGCTTCGACGTGGTCGTCGCCGGCAACATGTTCGGGGACATCCTGAGCGACGAAGGCGCCGTGCTCGGCGGGACCTTGGGACTCCTGCCCAGCGCATCGCTCGGTGACCCGGGCTCGCCGGGCCTCTTCGAGCCGGTGCATGGCTCGGCCCCGGACATCGCCGGCCAGGGCGTCGCCAACCCGCTGGCGACGCTCCTGAGCGCCGCGATGTTGCTGCGCCACGGCCTCGGTGATGACGACAGCGCGGACCGGCTCGAGTCGGCCGTGAAGCACGTGATCGAAGAGGGACCTCGCACCCGGGACCTCGGTGGGGATGCATCGACGGCCACGGTCGGCGACGCCGTGAAGGCGGCCCTATGAGCCCCGGGCGCGGGCCTGCATCACGTCCGTGACACTCCCATCCGTGGATTGCGCCGCAGACACGCGGCGGGTTCGATGCGGCGGGTGCGTTGCAATGGGTTCGAAGGAGCGCGCTGAAGACGCGCGAGAGAGAGCGAACGAGAATGCCGACGACCGAGTGGTTCGACGTGAAGCGTGACGCCGAAGGGCGCGAGTACATCGAGGCCTATGTCACGGGCATCGCGCTGCTGCGCCTCGTCCTGACGAACAAGGGCACGGCCTACAGCCAGGAAGAGCGCATCGAGCTCGGCCTCGACGGGCTCTTGCCGCCCCAGGTCGAGACCATGGAGCAGCAGGTGGCGCGGGCCTACAAGGCCTACCGGGCGCAGACGACGAGCCTCGACAAGTACACCTTCCTGCGCGCCACGCAGGAGCGCCAGGAGCTCCTCTTCTACGCGCTCCTCGAAACGCACCTCGAGGAGATGATGCCCATCGTCTACACGCCGACGGTGGGTAAGGCGGTGGAGAAGTTCAGCCGCCTCTACCGCGTGCCGCGTGGGCTCAGCGTCAGCCCCATCAGCATCGACCGCGTCGAAGCCGCGGTGAAGAACTACCCCATGGAGGATGTGCGCATGATCGTCGTCACGGACTCCTCGGCCATTCTTGGCATCGGCGACCAGGGCTACGGCGGCCTCGCCATTCCCATCGGCAAGCTGGCCCTCTACGTGGCCGGCGGCGGCGTGAGCCCCTTTCATACGCTGCCCGTCGCCCTCGACGTGGGTACGGAGCGCATCGACCTCATCAACGACCCGCAGTACCTCGGCGTGCGTCAGCGGCGCTTGAAGGGCCCCGACTACGACGCCTTCGTCGACAAGTTCGTCGACGCCATCCGCCACCGCTACCCGAAGGCGGTCATCCAATGGGAGGACCTGTCGAAGCAGAACGCCTTCAAGGTGCTCCACCGCTACCAAGACGTTCACTGCAGCTTCAACGACGACATCCAGGGGACCGGCGCCGTGGCCCTCGCGGGCGTGCTCAGCGCCTCTGAGCTCAAGGGCGAGAAGCTCCGGGAGCAGAAGATCGTCGTACACGGCGCCGGCGCCGGCGGCATCGGTGTGGCGAAGCAGCTCGTCGACGGGCTGATGCGCGAAGGGCTGAGCGAAGACGAGGCCAAGGCGCGCGTCTTCGTGCTCGACTCGAAGGGCCTGCTCCTCGAGGACCGGGCCATGGAGGACTACAAGCGCCCGCTCGCGCAGTCGCGGGCCGCCGTGGCCGAGTGGACCTTCGATGGCCAGGCGCCGGACCTGCTGCAGACGGTGACCCAGAGCGGCGCGACCGTGCTGCTCGGCTTGAGCGGGCGGCACGGAGCCTTCGACGAGCCCATCGTGTGCGCGATGGCCGAAAACGCGGAGCGGCCCATCGTGTTCCCGCTGTCGAACCCGACGAGCTCGAGCGAAGCCCACCCCGCGGAGGTGATGGCCTGGACCGAAGGCAAAGCCATCGTCGCGACCGGAAGCCCCTTCGACGACGTGTGCTACGGCGACCAGGTCTTCCCCGTCGGCCAGGGCAACAACGCCTTCGTCTTCCCGGGCATCGGCATGGGGGCGATCCTGAGCGAGGCCTCGAAGATCACCGACGGCATGGTGAGCGCCGCCGCCTACGCCCTCGCCGAGTACACGGCGGAGAAGTACCTCCGGGAAGGCCGCATCTACCCGCCCATCGCGGACCTCGCCGAGGCCAGCAAGCGCGTGACCTACGCGGTCATTCAGCAGGCCCGGGAAGATGGCGTGGCCCGACGCGAGGACATCCCGACCGGTGGCGAAGAGCTTCGTGCTTGGGTCGAGCAGCACGTCTGGAAGCCCCGCTACCTGCCCGTCATCAGGGCGCGCTGACGCGGCGGCCCAGCCGCTCAGCCGAAGCGGCGGCGGGAGCGTTCACGGCGCTTCGCCGCTTCGACCTCGCGGTCCTTCGGAGCGGCGGCCGTGGTCAGGCTGGCGAGAAGGATCTTGGTGCTGGCGGCGATGTCGCGCACGGCACGGTCGAAGGCCTCCTCGTTGGCCCGCGATGGCCGGGTCGACCCGCTCACCTTTCGCACGAATTGGAGCGCAGCCGCCTCGACCTCGTCGTCGGTGGCCGGCGGCTCGAAGTTGAAGAGCGGACGGATGTTGCGGCACATGAGGCCGAGTCTACCGGCCCCGGCACAGGGCCCCTCAGTCCCGCAGGGCGAAGAAGCGAATTTCCTTCGCGCCGGTGTTGCCGCCGGTCGTTTCGACGGCCTCGACGGTCACCTCCTCGGCCACCGTCGGCGTGAGGGCGAACTCGTAGTACTGGTCCGGGTCCGGCGTGGCGAAGGGGCCCATGACGGTGCCGTCCGGAAAGACGAGGCGTACGCTCCGCACGATGGAGGTGCCGTCGTTCATCTTCCGGCTGCGGTAGCCAAAGCGCCGAAGCTCGTAGCCGCGGGCGAAGCCCACGGTGACCGCGGCGTCATCCCCGTCGAAGTAGCTCGACCACTCGGTGCTCATTCTGCCGTCGAAGGCACTGTCGACGCCCCAGGTCTGGTCATTGGCGGCGCCACCGAAGTTGCTCGAGACCTCGAGAATACGGGCGCCGGCGCTCATGAGCGCCACGTTCTCCATGCTCTCGCCAGGTGTCGGGTCCACGGCGGGAAGGGTCGTGAAGGAGAAGAGGTCCGACTCGTCCTGGAATCCGCTCGGGTCCTCGGCGATGGCGCGCACGTAGATGGTGGTGCCTGCGGGAAGATCCTCGAGGGGGATCTGGTGGTCGATGGCGTACTCGTCCTCGAGCATGTCCGGGTCGAGGGCGACGTTGGGCCGGTCATCCGGCGCAAAGCCCCAATGCGCCTCGCATTGCGTGGGTCGACTGGTGTCGAAGCGGAACACGGCCCGGTTCGGCCCGATCTCCTCGAAGCGGACCTCGAAAAAGCCGATGGGCGACCCGTCGGCCTCGACGGAGGCGTCCCCGCAGCCAAGGAGCGAGGTCAGCACGAGCAGGGCGAGGGAAGGACGAGCGGTCATCATGGATAGGGAGTCCATAGGGCCCTGGGAGGGTTCGCGTCGCGTTGACTTTCTCAACGAAAGGGCGGCTTCGTTGCCCAGCGCTCAAGGCGGGCACCCGGGCCATTGCAGCAGCCACCTGGTCGCAGCACCAGGGGCGCCCGGCAGAAAGAGTGAATCCTCTGAGCGGCCCGGTGGCTCCTAGGCGATGGAAGGGCCTCGATGGCCCCCAACGCCGCATCGACGGCAGGAGACACGACCGATGGCTTCTCTGGCGCACGTCCTCATTCCCCGAAACGAATCCAACCTCGACCGCGGGATCCGCGTCGCGCTCGGCGTAGGCCTGATCGCGATGGTCTTCGTCGGCCCGAAGACGCTCTGGGGCCTCGTCGGGCTCGTGCCCCTGGTGACGGGCATGGTCGGCAGCTGCCCGCTCTACCGGATGCTCGGCATGTCCACGTGTCCCGTCGAGCGTTGAGCGCTCAGGTATCGTCACGGCGGTGGACGACGACGACGAAGCGCTCCTGCAGCGCACAGGGGCCGGCGACTGCCCCGCCTTCGAAACGCTGGTGCGCCGTCACGGCGGCGCGCTCCGGCGCTTTGCCGCGGGGCTCGTCGGGCCCGATGACGCCGACGACGCGCTGCAGCAAGGCCTCGTCGCCGCGTTCCGCGGGGCCGCGAGCTTCCGTGGCGATGCCAAGGCCCGCACCTGGCTCTTCACGGTGGTCCGGAACGCCTCACTCCGGCATCGGCGCCGGGAGTCGCGGCACGCCCACGAGAGCGTCCCGGACGATGACGCGCTCCTCGACCTCGGCCTGGCCGCGGGCTGGGGCGCCGACCCGGAGCAGCTCGCCGCCCGCGCCGAAGAGCGAGCCCTGCTCGCGCGGGCCCTCGCGCGCCTGCCCGAGCGGGATCGAGAGGTGGTGATGCTGCGGGACGTCGAAGGGCTGGCCGGACCGGAGACCGCCGAGGTGCTCGGCCTGGCCGAGGCGGCGATGAAGAGCCGGCTGCACCGCGCGCGCCTCCGCCTGGCAGTCGCGCTCCGCGCGGAGGTCCCGGATGCGTGAGGTCGGCGGCCTTCGCTGCGATGCCGTGCTGGCGGCGCTGAGCGAGTACATCGATGGCGACCTGCCTCCGGACGCCCGCGCGCGCATCGCCGCCCATCTCGAAGGCTGCCCGGAGTGCGAGCGCTTCGGCGCCGGCTTCGCGGCCATGGTCGCCGCGCTCGGCCAGGAGACGCCCCCGGCCCTCGACAGGGCCCGGCTCGTCGCCGTCCTGACCGCCGCGCTCCGAGACGAAGGAGCGTGAGCGGAACCTGAATCCAGACGGACTCGGGAACGGACACGGAAACGGAAACGGAAACGGAAACGGAAACGGAAACGGACTCGGACCGACGCGTGGCGCTCCCCTTCGCCCCCTTCCACACTCGCCACCGTGAGCGACGACGCGAGCGAGACGGCGGTCGTGGCCCGGCGGGCGGGGCTCTTGGCGCTCGGGACCCTCGGCTCGCGAATTTTCGGCGCGCTTCGGGACGCGGTCATCGCGGCGACCTTCGCCGTCGCCGCGACGGACGCCTTTTGGCTCGCCTTCACGCTGCCGAACGCGCTCCGGGTGCTGCTCGGCGAGGGGGCCGTGAGCGCCATGGTCGTGCCCGTCTTCACGGAGACGCGGGAGCGCCAGGGCCCGGAGGCGGCGCGCCTACTCTTCGCACGGCTGGCCGGCACGATGCTCGTGGTGCTGGCCGGGGTGGCGGCCCTGGGCGTCGTCGCCGCGCCTCTGCTCGTGCGCCTCTACGCCGCAGGCTTCGACGCGGACACCACGGCGCAGGCCGTGACGCTGACGCGCTGGGTCTTCCCCTACATCGCGCTCATGGGCGCCGCGGCCCTCGCGACCGGCGCGCTTCACGCCAGCGGGCGCTTCACGGCCCCGGCCTTCGCTCCCGTGCTCCTCAACGTCGCGTTCATCGCGGCGGCCTTCACGCTGCGCGATCAGGCAGAAGCGCTGGGGCTCGGGACCGTGGGTGCGCTCGCCTTGGGCGCCCTCCTCGGCGGCGCTCTGCAGCTCGCGGCGCTGCTCCCGAGCCTCCGCGGCGCCGGCCTGCTGGTGCGGCCCCGGCCGGCCTTCGGCGACCCCGCCGTGCGCGTCGCGTTCCGTCGCCTCGCGCCGCTCCTGGCGGGCCTCGGCGTCTACCAGCTCAACGTGCTGATGAGCCGCCAGCTCGCGAGCTTTCTGCCGGCGGGGTCGCTCAGCTACCTCTTCTACGGGCAGCGCCTCGTCGAGATCCCGCAGGGAATGTTTGCCCTCGCCATCGGCTCCGCGGCACTGCCCACGCTCGCCGCACGCCACGCCCGCGGCGACAGCGAAGGAGCGCGCGCGCTTTTGCGCTACGGCCTTCGCCTAGCACTCTTCGTGGCCATCCCTTCGAGCGTCGCCCTGGCGCTGCTCGCGACCCCGGTGGTGGGCGCGCTGCTCGGCCGCGGCGCCTACGGCGCGGCGGAGGTGGCCGAAACGGCCCGCTCCCTCGTGTTCCTGGCCGGTGGCGTCTGGGCCGTGGCCGCCGTGCGCACCATCGTGCCCATGTTCCACGCCCTGGGCTCCGGAAACAAATACTCAACCTTCACTCGCCCATGCTTCCTATCCAAATAGGAGGGAATCATGTCCATCGGTCCCGGTCTGTACAGAGCATTGAGGGCCACAATATCTTCAAAACAGTTCGGCTTGGCCTTCTTAATGAGGAAGAATAAAAAAAATAATTATTTATAGTGAGAAAGCCCGGCATGCGCTAGAAAAAGGAATGCGAATA
>JBCCAW010000816.1:0-1900 GCA_039814655.1 Myxococcota bacterium
CCGTGCGCATCGAGGCGCCGGGCCGCACGCCGCTCGAGCGGCGCCTTCGCCTCGACACCGGGGACACGCTGATGCTCGCGGCGACGCTCGGTGAGGCCCCGACGCCGGCGCGCTTCCGGCCGGCGGCCCACACGCTGCTGGCCTTGGGGCTGGCCGCCGCGGGCGGAGGTGCGGTGCTCGGCACGCTTAGCTTGAATGACCGAAGAGAGTGGGAGGCCCGGTGCATCGAACCCATCTCAAACATGGCCGGCGCGGCGGCGCGCTGCGCGAATGACCGCGACGACTACCTGCGGCTCTCTCGCGTGGCCGACGGTCTCTATGGGGTCGCGGGAGCCGCGCTGCTTACCTCTGTCGTGCTCTACGCCGTAGGTCGGTCTCGTGAAGGCCAACGCAGCTCCGCGTCGCTGGCGGTTGGCCCCACCCGGGGCGGTGCCATGGCCGCCGTCGCCGTACCTCTCGGAGGTACGCGATGAAGTGCTGGGTCTGCGTGGCGACATTGCTTTCGGGCTGCACCTTTATCGTCGATGTCGGACCCGCACGTTTCCGAGACGCCGGGCCGGATATGGGCGACATGGCGGACCTCGGGGACATGCTCCCGGACGCACCGACGGACATGCCGGACCTGCCGGACATGCCCGACTTGCCGCCGGCGCCTGAGACGGCCTGCAGTGACCAGGTCGACAACGACGAGGATGGCCTCGTCGACTGCGCCGACTTCGACTGCCAGGGCGCGCCGGAGTGCTGCGCCGGCGGCGAGACGCTCATCGATGTCCCGAGCTGGCCGACGGGGCTGGCCGCGGGCTGGGACGCGGCGCCGGACCCGGGCGTGTTCCCTCGCGTCGAGTCCGGTCGCCTCACGGGCTTTTTCCCCGCGGACCAGCCCCGCGCGCTCGTGGGCGAGGGCTGCGTGAGCCTCGCCCTCGGCGCGCGCATCGATCTCTTCGTGCGCATCCAGGCCGACGACGGGCGCTTTGGCTGTACCGGCGACGGCGCTCCCTGCCGCGACTACGCCGCCCTCGTGCTCTCGCCGGTGCGCTCCATGCTCCCGGGCAATGCGCTCCGCGACGACCTCGCCGTGCGCATCTACCCCGGCCGGGCCAGCGGCTTCGTGGAGGTGACCCAGCTGGGAGCGCGCCTTCCCTTCGCCGCGGGGCCTGGCGGCGAGGCCTCGCGAACGCTTCCGGGCCTGGGCGCCGTGGACCACCAGCTCCGCGTCGAGCTCACGCCGGGCCTCGACGACCGTGGGGACGCGGCGCTGCGCGCGGTCGTGCGCGTCGCCCGCGTCGGGAGCGCGCCGGGCATCGACGACCCCGGGAGCATCGTCTACGAGGGCGCGCCCATCGCCCTGGACCAGCTCATCGCCGAAGGCCGCTGCCTCGACGTCCCGGGCCTCTACGTGGCCCTCGAGGGCCGGAGCGACGCCGTCGCCATCGCCGAGCAGTTCTCGGTACGGACGCAGGAATGCACGAACCCGAGCCAGTTCGGGCCGCCGAGCGATGGCGCGCGGAACACGCTCACGGCAGGCGGCGGCGGTGGCACCACGAGCCTCGGCTTCGACCCGCCTCCGCCGCCCAACACCGCCGCCTGGGCCAGCGGCGGGCTCCGCGCCCCCACGCTCGCGGCCTTCGACGGCGCCGGGGAGACGCGCTGGCACGTGATGGTCGAGGCCTCGAACGACCAGCCCGAGCTCGAGAGCAGCTTCCGCATCGGTTACGCCCTCGGGCACGCAGAGGTGAGCGCCGGGAGCTGGAACGCGGCGACCTGGCCCGACAGCTCCGGCGGCCCGCGCGTGGGCTCCCAGCCGCCAAGCTGCTTCGACGGCTCCTGCAGCGGCACCTTCCGGAGCTACCGGGAGCCCTTCCTCTACCCCGTTGGCGCGAGCGACCTCGTGCTCGTCGCC
>JBCCAW010000069.1:0-15763 GCA_039814655.1 Myxococcota bacterium
CCTCCCGAGCCCGCCGAGAACCTCGCAAGCTGCGGGCAACACCTGGCTCTGCTCGAGGAGATCGGATGCCGTGACCTGCGCCTTCGCTTTCCCGCAAGCACGGCGCCCGAGCGCTGGGTCCTCGCCGAGGGGAGCCTCCACGCCCCACCGGCTGGTGGGGGCTATGCGGTGTGGGAGTTCGTGTGGTCGCACTTTCAACCGACGCGAAAACCCATGGAGGGACTGGACGGGCTGCTCCTCGGGACGGCCGAGGATCGGCGGCTCCTCGAACGACCCGAAGCCGTCGCCGCCGTGGAGCGGGTCCTGCGCACGGACCTCGCGCGCAGCTGGCGCCTCGCGGATACGGCGGCGGCGCTCGGCACCTCTCCGCGCTCGCTTCAGCGCGCGCTCAAGGCCTGTGCCGAGCGCTACAGCGACATCGTCGAACGGGTGCGCGGCGAGGAGGCAGCGAGGCTCCTTCGACACGGCGGGCTCGCCGTAACCGAAGTCGGGTACGTGTGCGGCTACGCGGACGGCGCCCACTTCTCACGGAGCTTCAAGAAGCAATACGGAGTGACGCCCTCCGCCTTTCGCCTGCCCTCGTGAGTGTCGGCGGTGCCGGCGCTCACCGCGTGAACTCGGCGACGAGGTTGCCGAGTGAGGGTTTCTTCATGGGGGATGAGTGCGAGTCACTTCGCTGAGCCGTGTCCGATGGGACTCACGTGTCTCGCGTTCGTTAGAGATATCCGGTCGACGCGCCGGCGGCGTCGAGGCTTCGCGGCACGACGACGGTCCCGGTTGCAGTTCAGAGAAGCGCGCGTGTATCGAGCACGTAGCGGCCGCGCGCGGCGCGCGGCGCGATCTCCCAGCGCCGCTCCCCGGGCGGCGCCGCCGTCACTTCGAGGCGTCCACGTCGCCGCGCGGCCGCTTCCCGGTCGGTCTCCGGAAGTCCCGGGTAGACGCCGCCTTCGGGGATCCACCCGTGAAGCGCCAGGCGCCACGCGCCTCCGGTGTCTTCGGGCGTGGAGCCGACGACGACCTCCAGGATCAGCGGGTCGAGCGCGGGCACGTCCGGGTGCAGGCCCGGCTGCGGCTTGAAGCGCCGGTAGCGAATGCCCGCCACGAGCACGTGCCGGTCGCGTTCGTCCTCCACCTGCACCAGGGGGATCTCCACGGCCCGCTCACCCTCGAGGATGACCGCCGCGCGCGTGTGCCCGAGAGGTCCGCGGCGCCCATGAAAGGTGAGCTCCAGATGTCCCGTGGAGGCGTCGATGAGGCGCGTGGTGCCGGCCTGCTGGCTCAGGTCGCCCACGAGCGGTGGGTGCTCGATGGCCCGGCGAAGCGCGAGCTCGAGGGAGCCGAGCGAGAGCGTCGCAAAGGCGCGGTGCCCGTCGTCGCGAAGCTCGCCCACGAGCGGGGCCGCCAGCCCGAAGCCTGCGCGCTCGAGGTCTTCGAACACGTCCTCCAGATCCCGGCGCAGAAAGAAAGGAAGGGCGAAGCGGTCCTGCAGCTCGTCGCCCCACTCGCCGAACCGCTCCGCGTAGGGCGCCGTGGCCAGCCGCGCGAGCATGGCCCGGAACAGCGCCGCCCGCGCCACGGCGTGCTCCGCCGTCGGCGCCTGCCGCAGGGCCCGGAGCTCCACCACGCCCAGCCGGCCCCGTCCGCCCATCCACGGGTTCCAGAGCTTCTCCAGGTTCACCTCGGCCCGGTGCGTGTTGCCGAAGCGGTCGGCGCAAAAGGGCGCCAGGCTCTCCCACAGGCGTGTCGCCCAGCCCTCATCCTCTCCCGGCGTGTCCAGCGTCCGCTCGAGGCGCGCCAAGGCGAGGGCCAGTTCCCGGGAGAGCTCCCGAGCGCCTTCGTCGGCCCGTGGCGCCTGCCCGGAGCTGCCCGCCTGGTCGCTGAAGAAGTAGCTCAGCGCCGGGTGCCGGTGGAGGTAGACGAGGAGCCGGGGCAGCAGCGCCCGGTGCACGAAGAAGGGGCTTCCGAGGGCCGTGCTCGCGCCCAAGGTGAGGTGCCCGCCACCGCCCGAGTCGCTGACCTCGCCGTTGAAGTGGAGCCGTCGCGGCGACAGGCCTTCGCGCTCGGCCGCGCCGTGGATCGCGCGCTGGTCCGCGAGGAAGGCCTCGAGGTCCGTCGCCGGCGCCGTGTTGATCTCGATGACCGCCGGGTCCGGCGTGATGGTCTCGAAGCGCACGCTCGCATCGGCCGGCGGGGGGAACCCGCGCAGCACCAGCGCCGGAAGGCCCGCCCCGCGAGCCGCCGCGGCCACGCTCATGAGCAGCTCGAGGAAGGCGTCGACGCGCTCCACGGCGGGGAGCTCGAGGCACACGTGACCGCCCTCGAGGCCCACGCAGAAGAGCCGGTGGCCCACCTCGGCCACGGCGTCGTGTAGCCCCGCGGGCGGCACCTGCCGTCCCTCGAGCGGCGGGCGCCGGAGCCGCGGGTCCGCCAGCGAGAGCGCGTCGCCACCGGCGGCCTGCACGCAGCGCCAGGGAAGCCGTCGTTCCTCCGGGCGAGGGTCGTGCTCGAGCACCTCCTCGCCGAGGGCCAGGGGCATGGGCGCGAGATCGAAGCTTCGGGCGCCGAGCGCATCCGCCAGCGCATCGCGGAAGCGCTGCGCCGAAGGCGTGGCCACCGGCGACGACGCCTCGAGCGCCGGGTCCGGCGGCCCCTCCCAGCAGGGCCGGTCGTCCCGGCGCGCGTACACGCCGAGGCTCCAGCGCGGGGCCGGCTCGTCCGGATACTGGCGACCAAGCGTCCGGAGCACCGCCGCTCCGGGCCGGGCGCGGTGGCGAAGCAGCCCGAGGGCCCGCTCGAGCTTGTCGCCGCCGAGCGCGGCCCCGAGCCAGGGGGCGTCCGTCGAGCGCGGGTCGGTGAAGGTCGGCTCGGCGCCGAGCCAGATCTCGAGCCCCGCGTCGCGAAGGGCGCGGTCGTGGGCGCTCACGGCCGCGTCGAAGGCCTCGCGTTCCACGTCGCCCCCTCCCGTCACGACCAGCGCAGGTCGAGGGTGAGGGGAAACTCGGGGCGCAGCGTCGGCTGCCGCACCTCGGCGGGGAAGGGCGCGTGCCCAAGCGTGGTGAAGCGCGCGGCGCGCCGGGCCTTGGCCTCGAAGGCCGTGAGCGGCGGTTCGTCGTAGCCCCGGCCGTCCGGGTGCACCACGTGGTAGCGGCACCCGCCGAGCGAGCGCCGGGCCCAGGTGTCGACCAGGTCGAAGCGGAGCGGGTGATGCATGCCGATGGTGGGCTGGAGCGCGTTCGGTGGCTGCCAGGCCCGGAAGCGCACGCCGCAGACCGCCTCGCCGCGCACGCCCGTGGGGTGCAGCGGCGCACGGAGCCCGTTGACCGTCACCACGTGCCGCCCTTCCGTGAGGCCCCGGACCTTCAGCTCGAGGCGCTCGAGCGACGAGTCGACGTAGTGGGCCACCACGGCGCCGGCGGGCTGCTCGCCGAGCGTGGGCCAGGGCTCCCCGGCGATGCGGAGCGTGAGCTCCATGCCTTCGATCTCCGTCGCCCCGACCTGGGGGAAGCGGAAGTCCACGAAGGGGTCGAGCCACTGTGCCTCGAACGGCAGACCTTCCTCGCGGAGCTCGCGCACCAGCTCCCGGAGGTCCTCCGCGAGGAAGTGCGGGAGCATGAAGCGGTCGTGGAGCGTGGTGCCCCAGGGCACGAGCTCCCCGCGCTCGGGCCGGCGCACCAGCCGCGCGACGATGGCCCGGAGCAGCAGCATCTGGACGGCGGCCATGTGCTCGTGCGGGGGCATCTCGAAGGCTCGGAACTCGACGACGCCGAGGCGCCCCATGGGGCCGTTCGGGTCGAAGAGCTTGTCGATGCTGATCTCCGTCCGGTGCGTGTTGCCGCTGACGTCGCAGAGCAGGTTCCGGAAGAGCCGGTCGACCAGCCAGGGCGGTGGTGCTGCGTGGGCCGCGGGCTCCCCACCCCGCGGTGGTGCTGCACCCTCGGCCTGCCGGAGCGCGAGCTCGAGCTCGTGCAGCGCGTCGTGGCGCGCCTCGTCGATGCGCGGCGCCTGCGAGGTGGGCCCGATGAAGAGGCCCGTGAACACGTAGCTCAGCGAAGGATGGCGCTGCACCGTGCGCAAGAGCGACGCCAGCAGCTCCGGGCGCTGCAGAAAGGGCGACTGCAGGGTCCCGGGGCCGCCGAGGGTCAGGTGGTTGCCGCCGCCGCTTCCCGCCTCGCGCCCGTCGAGCTGGTACTTCTGCGTGGATAGCCCCGCGTGGTTTGCGGCTTCGGCCAGCAGCTCGAGCGTCTCCCAGTACTCGCGGAAGGAACGCGCCACGGGCACGTTGACCTCGATGACGCCCGGGTCCGGCGTGATGGTCAGCGTCTGGATGCGCGGGTCCGAGGGCGGCCGGTAGCCCTCGAGGCGCACGGCCACGCCCACGCGCGTCGCGACCTCTTCCACGGCGGCCACGAGCTCGAGGTAGTCCTCGGTGCTCGGCACCGGCGGCAAAAAGACGTGGAGCGCGCCGTCCCGAGGCTCGACGCAGAGCGCCGTGCGCACGCCCTGGGCCGCGTAGGCCTGCTCCGGGTCGCGGCTGCGGAGGCGCCGAAGCTGCGCGTAGCGCTCCGGGTCGAAGTCCAGGTCGTCCTCCGGCGTGACCTCGGTCAGATCCGCATGCCAGGGCGTCCAGCCGCCGCTCTTCAGCTGCCCGAGGGGCAGGCGGAGCCCCATGGGCGAGTCCCCGGGCACCAGGTACATGTTGCCGCGCCGGAAGGACCATCGGTCGCCGAGCCAGCTCTTCTGGTCGCGGCCCCCCAACCCCGCGCCGGGGCTCGCGTTCGTCCAGCCCGAGCCGTGCCGGCCCACGGGCAGCGCGTAGCCCACGGGCGTGCCCAGGCCGCGCTCGAGCACGCGGGCCAGGCGCCGGCGCTCCTCGTCGTCGTCGAGGTCCAGGCTGTGCGGGTCGATGTCCGCGGGCAGCCGCTGCTCCTCCGCCAAGAAATGCCAAGGGTCCTCGTAGCCCGGCGTGAGCTGCGCCGGCACCTGCAGCTCCCCGGCGAGCTCGCGGGTGAAGCGCTCGGCCGTGGCGACGTTCGGGTCCGCCATGGCCGCGCCTGCGGAGCGTGGCGCCCGGAGCGCCAGCCGTCCCGGGTCCCGCCAGATGGGCCGGCCATCGAGGCGCCAGAGGATGTCGATGGCCCAGCGCGGCAGGGACTCGCCGGGGTACTGCTTGCCGAAGCGCTGCACGACCACGGCCCCAGGGTCCACGCGCTTGCGGATCTCCTCGGCGAAGCGAAGCCCCTGGGCGCGCTTCGAGGGGCCGAGAGCCTCGGTCTTCCACTCCTCGAGCTGCGGCGCCTCGCGGCTGGTCCAGGTGGGTTCGCCGCCGCTCGTGAGCATGACGCCCGCGTCCGCGAGGCGCGCGTCGACGACCTCGCCGGCGGCGAGAATGGCCTCGAAGGCGTCATCCTCGTAGGGCTTGGTCGGCCGCGGCTCGTGGCCGAGGCGCGCGATGGTCATGGAGAACGCAAAGCCCGTCGAAGGCTCGCTCGACGTCCCCGTGACCGCCGCTGCGAGCTCCGGGTCCGAGGCGTAGGCGAGGGGAACGTGGCCTTCGCCGATCAAGAGGCCGCTCGTGCCGTCGAGGCCGATCCACCCGGCGCCGGGCACGTAGACCTCGGCCCAGGCATGGAGGTCGACGACGTCCTCGCTCACGCCCTTGGCGAGGTCCGGGATGTTGCCCTCGTCGGCGAGCTGGATGAGGTAGCCGCTCACGAAGCGCGCCGCGAGACCGCGCTGGCGAAGCACGGCGACGAGGAGCTGCGCGCTGTCCCGGCAGCTCCCCCGGCCCGCCGTGAGCGTCTCCTCGGGCGTGTAGACGCCGGGCTCCTCGCGAATGACGTAGCCCACGGTGGACGCGACGGCCTGGTTCAGGGCCACGAGCCAGTTGACCGTGTTGCCCTCGAAGGGCACCGAGGCGGCGAAGTCCGTGAAGCGCGCAGTCGCCTTCGGAGCGGCCCGGAAGGCCGCCAGCTCCCGCTCGATGGCCGGCCCGTAGGCGAAGGGCACCTCCATGGCCTCGCCGTCGACGAAGAAGTCGAAGGGATTCACGGGCTGCACGTCGAAGCTCGCATCCACGGTCAGGGCGAGCTCGCCGACGGGCACGCCCGCCGCGAAGCTCACCCGCGCCTCTCGGCTGCCCCAGGGGTTGTCCAGCCAGCGGAGCTCTGGCGCGTCTTCCGCGCGGGCCCGACCCGCGTCCGTGGCGACGTCCAGGTTGTAGGCGAGCAGCGGCGTGCGTGCCTGCGGCGAGGGACGCAGGCGGATCACGTGGGGCCCGAGCAGCGCCGGCTTCGCGTAGCGGTAGGTCGTCGAGTGCTGAATGCGGACCTTCACGGCGTCCTCCCGTGCCGGCTCCTGGCCGTGCCGCCCGGACCTAGCGCGGAGGCAGGCGGCGCGACAAGGCGCTTCGCCCTCGTCGCCTGCGGCGTCGCGTTGACAGTAGGGAGCCGGTCGCGTGACATGGGGCCATGCAGACCTTGGCCCGCGGCTCCTTCGCGCTCTCCTTGATTCTGGCGATCGGCTGCGGCGACGACGGCCGCGTCGGCGGCGCGGCGGACATGGCCGGCGATGGCGTCGTCGCCGTCGACATGCCCGCGCGCACGGACTCGGGCATCGACGCCGGCCAGCGCGACATGGCCCCAGGAGACCTGGGAAGCGGCGAGATGGGCGGCTCGGACCTCGGCGCGGATGGGCCGCTCACGGACGCGGGCAACGCGGACCTGGGCGGGGACGCGGGCGCCGCGGACCTGGGCGCGCCGGACGACGGGGTCATGGAGATGGGCGCGCCGGACGACGGGGTCATGGAGATGGGCGCGCCGGACGGCGGGGTCATGGAGATGGGCGCGCCGGACGCGGGACCCATGGACCTCGGCACGCCCGACGGCGGGTCCGGGGCGGACCTGGGGCCGGGCGGGTGCTCGGCGACGGCGGCCTGCCCCGCGAGCGACTACTGCGACTTCCCCGCGGCCGACGTGTGTGGCGATGGCGGCGGCATGGGGACCTGTCGCCCGCGACCGGGCATCTGCCCGCTCATCTTCGACCCGCACTGCGGCTGCGACGACCGAACCTACGACAACGACTGCTCGGCCAACGCCTCGGGGACCGACACCCGTTCCCGCGGCGCCTGCCCCCCCTGACGATCGCGTCACGGGCCGAAGCCCGGCGGGCGACCGACGGGGCCCACCACGCGCTCGACCTCGCGCGCGAAGGCGAGGGTTGTCAGATCCCGGTAGGGGGCGCTCACGACCTGCAGGCCTACGGGAAGGCCCGCGGCCGTGAGGCCCACGGGCACGCTCGTGGCCGGCGCACCGGCCAGCGTGGCCAGGGCGACCCACGGCAGGTGGTCGACGTAGGGCCGCTTTCCGCTCGGCACGTCGATCTTTCGCAGCAGCACCTCACCCTTCTGCGCATGGGGCGGCGCGGTCCACGCGGCGCTGGGCATGAGCAGCACGTCGACGTCTTCGAAGAAGCCCGTGACCTCCGCGGCGAAGCGGGTGCGCGCTTCGTTGGCCGCGAGCCAGTCCTTGTGGCTCAGGAAGAGGCCCTCGAGGTGTCGAGGCAGCGGCGTCGCCGGCGGCTTCACCTTCCACGCGAGGGAGAGCGCAGGCTGAAGTCGTCGCACACGCTGGCGCACCTTGGCCGGGAGACCCGCACCGATGAGGGACGCGAGGAGGAGCGTGTAGGTGTCCAGGTGGTCCGCGAGGCGGAAAGGGACCACGCGACTCGTGCGGAGCCCCGCCTCCTGGAGGGCGGCCAGCGCCTTCTCGAGCGCCTGACGCACGTCCGCTTCGAGCGGGCACGTCGCGTCGTCGATCCAGACGGCGACGCGCAGCTCGGAGAGCGCCTTGGTCCGGGCTTCCGGCAGCGAGAGGCTCCAGGCGGCCGCATGCTCCGGCGCTGGACCGACGAGCGTACGAAAGGCGAGCTCGCAATCGCGCACGCTCCGCGCCATGGGCCCGGCCACGGCGAGGTCCGGCTCGCTGATCATGCCGGGGGGACCTGGAATGTGCCCTCGCAGCGGGATGAGGCCGTAGGTCGGCTTGTGTCCCACGACGCCGCAGAAATGCGATGGGATGCGAATGGAGCCGCCCACGTCACTGCCCAGCTCGAGGGGCGTGAAGCCCGCGGCGAGGCTCGCGGCGGAGCCGCCGGAGGAGCCGCCGGGCGTGCGCGTTAGGTTCCAGGGGTTGTTCGTCGTCCCGTGCAGCGCGTTGAAGCTCTGCCATTCGCCGGCGTAGAGCGGCAGGTTCGTTTTGCCGAAGACGATCGCGCCGGCGGCCTCGAGGCGCGCGACGGCTTCCGCCGGGCGCGTCGCTTGGTAGTCACGAAGCTCTCGGGCCCCGGACGTGGTTGGCATCTGCGGCGTCTCGAAGGCGTCCTTCACGGTCATGGGGAGGCCGTGAAGCGGGCCCCAGGACTCACCCCGAGCCCGGGCCCCATCGGCTTCGCGCGCGCGCGCCCGGGCGGCCTCCGGTGCCTTCGCGACCACCGCGTTGATGCGACCGTCGAAGCGCGCGATGCGCGCGAGGAGGTGCTCGAGCAGCGCTTCGCTCGACGTCTCCTTTGCCGCCATCGCGGCCAGAAGGTCCGTGGCGTCGCCCTGGAGCGCGGCGCTGGCAGCCGTCTTCACCCGCTGCGTCGTACACGACCCCGGGGACCCTGAGAAGGCAGAAGAGGAGCCCTGCGGCGGGCCTCGTCGCCTTGGGGTGCCGCTGGCGCAGCGCGCGGCAGGACGCGCCCTCGCCATTGACAGGCCCCCGGCGCGAGCGGAGGAATGAGGGCCGTGCGCCGCTCGCGTCCCGAAGGCCTCGCTTGCTTCTTCGTCGCGCTCGCCGGCCTCTCCCCGGCGCGTGCGCAGTTCGACGAGTGCGAGACGCGCTGCGGCCCAGGCACCCGCTGCGATGGGAGCCAGTGCGCCGCGTCGCATGCGCGCGCAGCTCTTTGGCGAGGGCATGCTGGGCTACCTCGGCAGTTTTCGGCGCGTCGAAGACATGGAGCTGCACGGCCTCACGCTCCGCTTCGCCGTGGGTCTCCGCGTGCCGCGGGCCCAGGGGCCCGCCTTCGTCGCCTCGGCCGTCGTCCTCTACCCGATCTGGGTGCGCATGCGGGCCTTCGATTCGACGCTCCCCACGTCGAACCCCGGCTACATCACCGTGTGGCCGCCCTTGGGCGTTTCGCTCGGCATCAGCTGGGGCTCGGGCACGCTGGGGCGCCGCGCTCGCCGAGGCTGGTAGCGCGCATCACGTGGCAGGGCGGCCCGGGAAAAGGCCTCGCATGGGGCTTGCGGCCTACCGGGGCTCGTCGCACATCGCCTGACGTGCGCGAGCCGCTTCTCACCCCCGACGGGCCCACGCCGCTGACGCATCTTCGCGGGACGGCCGTCGTCAACTCGCTGCGCGTCATGCGCGAGCTGGGACTTGGTGACCGGTACTGGCCCGCCGTCGGCGTCGCCAACGAAGAGGAGCTCCGGAGCGTCGTCGCGCAGAGCTGGGTTCCCGTCGAACTCGCGCTCATCCACTACCGGGCGATCGACGAGCTCGTGCCGGACCCGGAGGAGCAATGGGCGATCGGGGTGCGCTCGGCGGAGCGGCTTCAGGCGATCTACCTGCGTACGCTCGCCAACCTCATGCGGGCGACGGGTGCGCTCACCGTCGAGCGGGTGCTCGAGCGCATGCGCTCCCCCTTCGACCGCATGATGAAGGGCGGCACCATCGCGGCGGTGCGCACCGGCGTCAAAGACGCCGAAGTGCTGCTGAGCGACATGCCCGTGCTCGACATTCCGTACTTTCGAAACGGGCTCGGCGGCTGGATCGTGAGCGGGCTGAAGCTGGGCGCGCCCAGCGTACGCGGTCGCGTCCTGCGCGCGTCGGGTCGGGGCGCGGCGACCTACGCCGTCTCCTGGGTGTGAGCCGGGCGAGCCCCGGCGCGGCCCCTGGCCCTTGGCGCGTGACCGTCACACAGCCGCGACCGAAAGGCGTCGGCGCGGAATTAGCGTTTAGTCATGGCGCCGACCTGCTCCCGGTGGACCGTAAGCTCGCTCTGCCTCGCCCTTCTGGCGGCCTGCGCGGGCTCCGGCGACGACGCCTCGAGGCGGGACGCGAGCACGGACCCGATCTCCCTCGACGGCGGAGAAGGCGACGCGTCGGGCGACGGTGGGTCAGACGCGCGCGTCATCGACATCGACATGGACGCCCCGGACCCCTGCGAGGGCGTGTCGGGCGTGGTGGAGATCGGCGGCGACATCACCGAAGCCACCACCTGGTGTGGCCGCGCGACGTACCGGCTCACGGCACCGGTGTTCGTCGGCAGCGGCGACGAGGCGGCGCCCGCCGTGCTCACGCTCGAACCGGGCACGCGCATCGAAGGCGGCACCGGAGGCGCCGACGGGGAGAATGCCCTCGTCGTCACGACAAGCGGCCGAATCGAGGCCGTGGGCACCGCCGCCGAGCCCGTCGTGTTCACCTCGGGCAACGCACCGGGGACCGCGCGGCCCGGCGATTGGGGCGGCTTGGTGCTGCTCGGACGCGCCCCCCTCAACGACCCCCGCGGCACCGCTAGCGTCGAGGGGCTCGACCCCCGCGGCGGTCTCAGCGAGTTCGGGGGGGCGGACCCCACGCACGATTGCGGCACGCTTCGCTACGTTCGCGTGGAGTTTGGCGGCTTCTCCTTTTCCGCGGGCGTTGAGCTCAACACGCTGACCGTGGCCGGCTGCGGTTCGGGGACGGACCTCGACTACGTCCAGACCCACGGCGGCCTCGACGACGGCTTCGAGTTCTTCGGCGGGACCGCGAACGCGACGCACCTCGTCGTGTCCGCCATGGACGACGACGGCATCGACACGGACCTGGGCTACACGGGAACGCTGCAGTTCGTGCTCGTGCAGGCCAGCCTCACGGACCACGCCTTCGAGATGGACAACCGCGAGGGGACGCCGGGCGCGCGCCCGCAGTCGAGCCCCACGGTGTGGAACTTCACTCTCGTGGGTTTCGACTTCCCCGGTACCTCCGGCATCGAGCTGGCCGAAGGCACCGGCGCCACGCTGCGCAACGGGGTCATCCTGGGCTACGGCGCGACCGAAGGCATCGACGCGGACGACTCGGACCAAATCGCCGCCCTCGACGCGGGCCAAGTGCGCGTCGAGC
The DNA here is from genome assembly GCA_039814655.1 of Myxococcota bacterium. Classification (GTDB taxonomy): domain Bacteria; phylum Myxococcota_A; class Polyangia; order Polyangiales; family Houyiibacteriaceae; genus CALCTH01. The sequence continues at coordinate 11,142 of JBCCAW010000069.1, forward strand.
ATTGCCTCTTCGCCGGCAACGGCACGGACATCGTGAACGGCTCTTCCGTGTGGGACCCCACCGCGCCCGCCGCGCGGAACGTCTTTGGCGTGACCGGCGACGTCTACGCGGCGCCGCGCAACACGCTCGCCCCGGACTTCACGCCCACGGGCGCCGTGGACCTGAGCGGGGGCGCGACGCCCTCGGGCCTCCCGGGGGACCCGGACTTCGACGCCAGCGCCAGCTACCTCGGCGCCTTCGCGCCCGGCGGCATCGACTGGATGGCGGGCTGGACGGCGTTCCCGGCCCCTTAGCAGGCTGCGGCCCGGTGCGGGCCCCAACGGAGCGGGGGTGTTTTCGCGGCGAAGGGGCTTCGTGCTGGGCGGGGTCACTCGTCGGCGAGCACGCCGCGGACCCAGCAGAGCGCGTCGTCCCAGCAGCGCTGCGCTTGCGTGCGCCAGAGCAGCGCGTGGAAGGCGTGGGGCTCGCCGGCGTACTCGGGCGCGTCCACGGGGACCCCGCGGCGGCGAAGCGCGTCGGCCAGCCGGCGCGTGTCGTCGACAATGGGGTCGGCCCCGCCGCAGGCCGCGAAAAAACGGCGGCAGGCTCCGCTACGGAAGGTCGCTTCCCTCCAGCAGGACGAGCGGGTCCGCGAGCGCCGCTTCCGCGCCGGAGGCCCGGCCCAGGTAGCCTTGCGACACGGCCTGCATGCGGTCGCGCACCAGGACGCTCTCCGTACCCGCCGTGAAACGCGCGATGTCGCTGACCTGAAGCAGGCCGCAAAAGGGCATGGCCGCGCGGGGCACGGCGCCGCGGTCGAAGGTCGCCCGGGCGAAGGGCTCGCCCCGGCGGAAACAGGTCGCCACGGTGAGCGCCGTGACCAGGTTTGCGCCGGCGGATTCGCCGGCCAGGGCGATGCGCTCCGGGTCGCCTCCGAAGTCCGCGACCCGGTCGAGGGTCCAGGCCCAGGCGGCGCACACGTCCTCGAGGGCCGCGGGGAACGGGTGCTTCGGCGCGAGGCGGTAGTTCACGTTGACCACGAGCAGCCCGCCGCCTTCCGGGCGGGGCCGCGCGAAGCCCAGGCCCATCATCCAGTGCGTGTCCTTCGACAGGATGCGAAAGCCGCCGCCGTGCACGTGCAGCACCACCGGCAGCTTCCCCGTCGCGCCCTTGGGCCGGTAGACGTCCAGCCGGTGCGCTTCGTCGCCGCCTTCGCGGTAGCGGAGGTCGTGCTCGACCTCCACGTCGCCCAGGGCGCGCTGCATCTCCGGATGAAGGCGCGCGCCCCGGCTCAGGCCCTCGAGGAGCGCTTCGACGGCGAAGGCGCCCGCCCGTTGGCGAGCGGCGAGGAGGCGGCCGCGCGGGAACACGGCCGCACCGTAGCAGCCCGGCAAACCCTTCGGCGGCTTCGGGCCCGGGATGATCGGAGCGGCCATTCGCTGGTACTCTCGAGGCTCACGGGCGCACGACGCCCTGGCGGGAGCAGAGCCGATCTCTTCCAAGGTCTTCGTCGGGAACCTCAACTACCGGACCACCCGGGACGAGCTGGTTTCGTTTCTGGGCCCGGCCGGAACCATCGTGGACGCCTTTCTCCCGACGGACCGGGAGTCCGGGCGCCCGCGCGGCTTCGCCTTCGTGACCTTCTCCTCTCCGGAGGAAGCGGCGGCCTGCGTCGAGCAGTTCAACGGCGCCGAGCTGTCCGGTCGTCGCCTCAACATCAACCCCGCGGAAGAGCGCGGCCGAGGCAGGCCCTCGGAACGCGGCGGGCCCGGCCGCGGTCGGCCCTCGGAACGCGGCGGTCCCGGCCGCGGCAGACCGGGCGAGCGCCCGTCCCGAGAGCCCCGACGCGACGCGCCCATTGCCGAGTTCAAGCGCGGCAGCCGCCGCCCCGGGGAGAGCGAGGCCGAGGGCCCGCCGCGGCCCCGTTTCGAATCCCGTACCCCACGCCGCGATACCCCACGCCGCGATGGCCCGCCGCGCCCGTTCGATGGCCCGCCGCGGCGCAGCGGCCCGCCGCCGGACGTCGAGGCGCCGGACGCACAGGCGGCCCTCGAGGCCGAGTTCGAGGCGCGGCGCTTCCAGGACGAGAGCGGAGGCGCCGAGGACGCACCGGTGGAGCGCGACGAGTGGGGCGCCCCGGTCGGCGGGGATTGGCAGCGCGGCAAGAAGAAGAAGGCCAAGGGAAGCCGCCGCGGCCTCCGTGGCAAGAAGCGAGACCTCTAGCAGCAAGGGCAGAAGGCGAAGGCGCCGTCTCACGGCGCCTTCCCGGCACCCGACGCCATCCCCTCACCTCGAAAATGCACTACGTTTCCTCGGCTGGCAGACGCAGCTGGCGACGCGAACACACGCGCGACCCGGACCGGTCGCCATCGGCAGTAGCTGGCTAGGCCCCCATGAAGATCTGCCCGAGCTGCAGGCTCCAGTACCCGAACGACCAGGAGCTCTGCTTCGTCGACAACGCGCGCCTCGAGGTCAGGGCGGACCCGTGGATCGGCCAGACGCTGGCCGGGCGCTACCTGGTCGAAGAGGTCATCGGCGAGGGAGGCATGGCCACGGTGTACCGGGCCCGGCACACGCTCGTGGACCGGCCCATCGCCGTGAAGATCTTGAGCGAGGCCCTCGCCAAGAACCCGGCCATGCGTGAGCGCTTCCGCCGCGAGGCGAAGAACGCCGCGCAGCTCGCGCACCCGAACATCATCGAGATCGACGACCACGGCGAGACGCCGGAGGGCGCGGTCTTCATGGTCATGGAGCTGCTCGAGGGCGCGCCGCTCTCGGACCTCATCGCCGAAGGGCCCATGGCCGCGGAGCGCGTGATGACCCTCGGCCTCCAGCTCGCGCGGGGCCTCGCCCGCGCGCACGACTTCGACGTCATCCACCGCGACCTGAAGCCGGAAAACGTCTTCGTGACCGCCGGGGAGGGTGGGCAGCCGCTGGTCAAGCTCCTCGACTTTGGCATCGCCCGCTCCATGCACGACAGCCGGCTCACGAGCGCCGGCGAGATCTTCGGCACGCCCCAGTACATGGCGCCGGAGCGCGTCACGAGCATCGATGCGGGCCCGGCGGCGGACCTCTACGCGCTCGGCTGCATTCTCTTCGAGATGCTCGTCGGCAGCCCGCCCTTCGCGGCGCAGGAGATCACCGGCTACTTCATCGCGCACATGCAGCAGCCGCCGCCGAAGCCGAGCGAGCGCGTGCGCTGCCCGGCGCGCCTCGAGGCGCTCATTCTCTCGCTCCTCGAGAAGAGGCCCGAGGACCGGCCCGTCGACGCGCACCAGGTCATCAAGGTGCTCCAGGCCCTCGCGCCCACGGAAGAAGACACGCTGGAGGCGCCGCCGATCACGGGCCTCTCCCGGCGCCCGGCGGTGGCGCCGACGCTCCCGCCGACGACCCTCGAACGCTGGGCGCGGCGCACGGCCATCTTCGAGGAGATGCTCGCCCGGGCCCATCCGGCCGGGGCGCCGCCGGACCTTCGCCAGCTTTTGGACGGCATCCGCAATACGCTCCAGCGCGTGCACGCCATCCGCAGCGCCGGGCTCAAGGAGCAGCGTGCCCTCGAGGCCGTGGGCCGCGAAGCGCGGGAGACCCGGGCGCGCCTCGGCTTCGCCGTGCAGTCCCTCGCCGAAGACCTGAGCGCCGCCCGGGAAACGGTCCGTGACGCGCGCGCGGAGGTGCAGCCCTACCTCGACGCCGAGAGCCAGGCGAAGGGCGCCTACCGCACGGGCCTCGCGCAGCTCGCGGATCGCGGCGGCTTTCGCACCCTCGAGGTCCCGGACCCGGGTTACGCGGCCACGCTCCACGCCATCGCCGACGCCGTCGAGCGATGGCATCTGGCCCACGGAAGCGCAGACAAGGCCCGGCGCTGGGTCGAGGCCAAGGAGCGCGAGGTGAAGGACCTCGACTTTCAGATTCAGGCGCTCCGGGCGAACCTCGCCAAGGTGGAGCAGAGCTACGACGCGCGACGGGACACGAGCGAGGAGGCGCTCACGCGCGGGGGCGCCGAAGCCGCCGAGCGCGAGCAGGAGCTCATCGGCCTGGCCGCGCGCTTCTGCGACGCGCTCCGGGGCGAGGGGAGCCTGCACGACCTCTTCCGCAAGCTCGAGGCCGAGAGCGCATGAGCAAGGGCGGCGAAAAGGCCGGCGGCGAAGAGACCGGCGGCGAAGAGACTGGCGGCGACGAGACGGGCGGCGAAGAGAAGACCGCCGACGAGGTAAAGGCCCTCCGGCATCGGCTGGCGACGCTCGAAGCGCGCATGAAGATGAACGACGCCGCGGACGAGACCCTCGAACTCGCGCTCCGCGACCGGCTGCCCCTCGAGGCGGCCATGCGCTCCATGTTGCCGCTGCTCGTCGCCCATACGGGCGCCGAGGACGCCTGGGTGCGCACCTTCGACGAAGACCTGCGCCTGAGGGACTTCCGCTTCGCCGGCGCGCGCGGGGAGTTTCCCTTGGCGCCCGAGGTCATCCTCCAGACCACGGATTCGGGCGAGCGCGTTCGCCGCATGACCGGAGCGCACGCGGTCCTGGCTCAGCCCCTCGACGTGGCCGGCGAGCTCTTCGGGGCGGCGGCCGTCGCCCTCGGCGGCGCGCCGGACCCGGAGCGCCTCGCGTGCGTGGCCGAGCTCCTCGATACCTGGTGCGAGG
>JBCCAW010000283.1:0-7604 GCA_039814655.1 Myxococcota bacterium
TCCCCTAGCCCTTCCCCTTGAAAGGGGAGGGGAATTAGTCCTCGCCCCTACCTACAGCCTGCAGCCTGATCCCCCATGCGTGCCCTCTCCGGAATCCAACCGACCGGCCCCTTCCCCTGGGGCAACTACTTCGGCGCCATCCAGCAGTACATCGCCTTGCAGGACGAGTGCGACGACGGGTCGTTCTACTTCGTCGCCAACCTGCACGCGCTAACGACGGTGCGCGACCCGGAGCCGCCGGTCGACGCCTCAACGCCTCGCGCACCGGTCCAAGAGGAGAGCGCGGCGGAGGCGACCGCTGGCGCCGTGCTCCCGCCCTCCCTGCTCTTTGGCGCCACAGAGAGCTCGCCGGGCACCATCGCGGCCCCCTGAGCGCGCGCCGGGCACGCGAGCGTCGCCTTTCCCCTGGACGCAACGAAGCGGAGAGGCTGCTGGAGCCCCTCCGCTTCGTGGGTGCGTCGCGCGCAGGCTCAGGCGCCGGCGGCGGCGGCTTCTTCGACCGGCGCTTCCGCGCCGATGCCGACGTCGGAAGTCGGCGCCACCAGCTCCGGGGCGCCCAGGATCTCGATGACCGACATGGGCGCGTTGTCGCCCTCGCGGCGGGGCAGCTTCACGATGCGCGTGTAGCCTCCCCCCTTGCCTTCCTTCACGCGGTCCAGGTACCGGGGCGCGATCTCGTGGAAGAGCTTGTGGATGACGTCGACGTCCTCGTAGGTGTCCTCGTCGATGGTCTTCGTGAGCTGCTTCGGAAGAAACTTCGCGACCTCACGCTGGGCGTGAACGCGCTTCCGGAGCACCAGCTCCCGCTGTGCCTCGTCGCTGATGGTGCCGATGTCGACGACGAGGTCGTCGCCGAGGCGCACGGCGCGGGTGATCAGCCGCTCGACGATGCGCCGAAGCTCCTTGGCCTTGGCGTCGGTCGTGCGGATGCGCTCGTGGAGCACGAGGTTGCCGGCGAGGTTGCGAAACATCGCGCGGCGGTGGGAGCTGTTGCGGCCGAACTTTCGGCCCGTCTTCAGATGACGCATGTCTGAACCTACTGACCGGCCTGCTGGGCCTTCCAGCGCTCGAGCATCTGGGGCCAGTTGTCGATCTTCATGCCGAGGGAGAGGCCCATGTCCGCCAGGATCTCTTTGATCTCCTTGAGGGACTTGCGGCCGAAGTTCTTGGTCTTGAGCATCTCGGCCTCGGTCTTCTGGACCAGCTCGCCGATGAGGTGGATGTTCGCGTTCTGCAGGCAGTTGGCGCTGCGGACCGAGAGTTCGAGCTCTTCCACGGAGCGGAAGAGGTTCTCGTTGAGCGGCTCGTCCTCGCTCTCGGCCTCGACGACCTCTTCCTCTTCCTCGAAGTTGATGAAGATGGTCAGCTGGTCCTTGAGGATCTTCGCGGCGAAGGCCACGGAGTCTTCGGGCGTCACGGCGCCGTTCGTGAAGACCTCGAGGGTGAGCTTGTCGAAGTCGGTGACCTGGCCGACGCGCGCGTTGGTGACCGTGTAGTTCACCTTACGAATCGGCGAGAAGAGCGCGTCGATGGGGATGGTGCCGATGGCCATGCCCGGCACCTTGTTCTTGTCCGCCGGCACGTAGCCACGGCCCACGTTGACCGTGAGCTCCGCAGCGAAGCGACCGCCCTTGGCCACGGTGCAGATCACGTGGTCCGGGTTCAGCACCTCGGTCTGGTCGCTGACCTGGATATCCGCCGCGGTCACCTCGCAGGGGCCCTCCTTGTCGATGCGAACGACCTGCGTCCGCGCCGTGTGGGCCTTCACCACGACCTCCTTGAGGTTCAGGATGATCTCCGTGACGTCTTCGACGACGTCCGGGACCGACGTGAACTCGTGGAGTGCGCCGTCGATCTTGACGGCGGTGATGGCCGCGCCCTGGAGCGAGGACAGGAGCACGCGACGAAGCGAGTTGCCGAGCGTGATGCCGAAGCCCCGCTCGAGGGGCTCGCACACGAACTTGCCGTAGTTGGCCGTGAGCGAGCCCTGGTCGACGGGAACGGTCTTCGGCCGGATGAGGTCGCGCCAGTTGCGGGCGGTCAGGTTCGACTGGGTCATCTAGCTCTCGATTGAAGGGGTTGCGCCGGCCACGGTCGGCGAAAGGGGGTGACGAGGAGGAAGGGCCCGCGGCGGCATCGCGCGGGTGGCGAGGGAGCGGGGCTCAGACCCGGCGACGCTTGGGGGGACGGCAGCCGTTGTGTGGCACCGGCGTGACGTCACGGATGAGCGTGACGCGCATGCCCACGTTCTGGAACGCGCGGAGCGCCGACTCGCGGCCGGAGCCCGGGCCCTTCACGAAGATGGCCACGGTCTTCATGCCGTGGTCCTGGGCCTTGCGTGCCGCGTCTTCCGCCGCGAGCTGCGCGGCAAAGGGCGTGCTCTTACGGCTGCCCTTGAAGCCCCGAGCTCCGGCCGTGCTCCACGACACGACGTTCCCGTTCAGGTCCGTCACCGTGACGATGGTGTTGTTGAAGGTGCTCTGAATGTGGGCGATGCCAGTCGAAATCGACTTCTTCGCCTTCTTCTTGCCCTTCGTCTTGGCGCCCTTGCCCTTGGCCATGTTCGTACTTCCTGCTCAGGTGATCAGCTGGAGAAACGCTCAGCGCTTCCGGCTCATGGGACCACGACGCGGACCCTTCCGCGTGCGGGCGTTGGTGTGCGTGCGCTGACCGCGCGCCGGCCGGCCACGACGATGGCGAAGGCCCCGGTAGCTGCCGAGGTCCATCAAGCGCTTGATGTTCAGCGTGATCTCGCGACGAAGGTCGCCCTCGACCTTGTAGTGGAGGTCGATGGTCTCGCGAATCCTGCGGACCTCACCGTCGTCGAGGTCATCCGCCTTCTTGCTCTCCGGGATGCCCGTGAGCTCGCAAATCTGCTTCGCCCGCTGCGGGCCGATGCCGTAGATGTACTGAAGGGCGATGACCGTGTGCTTACGGCCGGGGAGATCGATGCCCGCGATGCGTGCCATGGCGAAAAACCTTGTCTCTCGTCTCTCGTCGGCCACGAAGGCCTAGGCCGCGTCACCGCGACCCTGAATCCACTGTCTCTGTCGATGTGCCGCGGTGCCGGGGCTCCGCGGAGAGTTTGCGTGCCGGGTCAGCCCAGCTTGCGAACGATGCGACCCCGACTGGGGTCATAGGAGGAGACCTCCACGAGGACGCGATCGCCGGGCAGCACCTTGATGGTGACCCGGCGAGCCGCCGACGAGATGCCGGCGCGGATGGCGCCCCCCTCGTCCAGGGACACGCGAAAGAGGCCGCGCGGTAGCGCCTCCTCGACCGTGCCCTCGCGAGCGCTGCGGTCGCGCTCGCTCATGGTGTCCTCTTCGTCTCCGTCAGTGCCTCCTCAGGCGCCGTCTCCTCAGCTGGGGAGCACGGCCTCGATTCGCGTCGTCACCTCGTCGAGGGCGCCGACGCCGCTCACCTTGGCGACCAGGCCCTTTGCCTCGTAGTGCGGAAGAACGGGCAGCGTGTTCTGCTCGAACGTGTCGTACCGCTTGTGGGCGGTCTCTTCCGTGTCATCGCCCCTTTGCGTGACCTTCACGCCCGGGGGCGGCGGATTATAGCGAATGTGGTACTCGCGTCCAGTCTCTTCGCAGAGGCGCCGGCCCGTGACCCGCTCGACGATCTCCTCGCGGGCCACGTCGATGACCACGACCTTGTCGATCTGACGCCCGAGCTTCGCCAGAAGCCCATCGAGGGCCTCGGCCTGGGCGAGGGTCCGCGGGAAGCCGTCGAAGATGGCCCCGGACTTCGCGTCCTCCTGCGTGAGGCGCTTTTCCATCAGCTCGATGACCATGGCGTCCGGGACGAGCTTGCCCTGCGACATGTACTCGTTGAAGCGCTGGCCGAGCTCCGAGCCCGACTTGCGCTCCGCGCGCATCAGGTCGCCGGTGCTGATCTGCGGAATACCGTGCGACTCGACGAGACGCTTGGCTTGCGTGCCCTTACCCGCCCCCGGCGGTCCGAAGAGAATTAGATCCATGTCCCCGTGGTCCCCTGGAGCCAGCCCCAGCTGCTCCTCAAGCGCGCCGTCCCCGGATGCGCGGACCACCAGGACCCGTGAGCCCTTCGTAGTGCCGCGTGATGAGGTGCGACTCGATCTGCTGCGCCGTGTCGAGCGCCACGCCCACCACGATCATCAGCGAGGTGCCGCCGAAGTAGAAGGGGACCGAAAAGCCCGACTGCAAGAGCGTAGGCACGGTGCACACGGCTGCCACGTAGAGGGCGCCACCGACGGTGATGCGCGTCAGCACCTTGTCGATGTAGTCGGCGGTCTGCTTGCCCGGTCGCTTCGAGGGGATGACCGCGTTCTGCTTCTTCAGGTTCTCGGCCACGTCGACGGGCTGGAAGGTCACCGCCGTGTAGAAGAAGCAGAAGAAAATGGTCAGCCCCGCGAACACCGTGATGTAGAGCCACTGGCTCGCGCCGTTGGGCTGCAGCTGGTTGCTCAGCCAGGTCATGCCCGGGATGCCGACGTTCGAGAGCGTCAGCGGGAACATGAGGAGCGACGAGGTGAAGATGGGCGGGATCACGCCGCTCATGTTCACGCGGAGCGGCAGGTGCGAGCGCTGCCCGCCGTACTGCTTCCGGCCCACTTCACGCTTGGCGTAGTTGATGGGCAGGCGCCGCTGGGCGCGCTCGAAGAAGACGATGACCGAGGTCACGATGACCGCGATGAAGGCGATGAGCAGGAGATCGATGGGCTGGAGCTGCCCGATCTCGAGGAGCTGAACGGTCTGGACGAGCGCGTCGGGCAGATTCGCCACGATGCCCGCGAAGATGATGAGGGAGATGCCGTTGCCGATGCCGCGCTCGGTGATTTGCTCGCCGAGCCACATCAAGAACGCCGTGCCCGTGGTGAGCGCGAGCACGGTCATGAAGCGGAAGCCCCAGCCCGGGTCCGCGACGACGTCGGCGCCGTTCGCGTCCGCCGAGCCGTTCAGGCTCTCCAGGAAAAGCGCAATGCCGAAGCCCTGCACGATGCTCAGCATCACCGTGCCGTAGCGCGTGTACTGGTTGATCTTGCGCTGGCCCGCCTCGCCTTCCTTGCGAAGCTCCTCGAGGGGCTTCACCACCACGCCCATCAGCGACAGGATGATGCTCGCCGACACGTAGGGCATGATGTTGAGCGCGAAGATCGAGAGCTGCTCGAGCGCTCCGCCGCTGAACAGGTTGAACATGCCGAGGAAGCCACCGGACTGGCCGGCGACGACGGTCTTCATGGCCTCCCGGTTGACGCCGGGCGTGGTCACGAAGATGCCCACCCGGTACACGGCGAGCATCCCGAGCGTGAACAGGATCCGCCGCCGAAGCTCCGGGATCTTGGCGATGTTGGCGAAGGCGCTCATGAGGCTGACTGCATAACCAGGGTCTGCGCTGCGTGCACGCCGCACAGGCCGGGGGGAGGGAAAGGAAGGGTCGTCCGCGTTCGGCCGGCCTCAGGCGAGGGTCTCGACGGAACCGCCGGCCGCTTCGATCTTCTCGCGCGCGCTCTTCGAGAAGGCATGCACCTTCACCGTGAGCGCCTTGTCGATCTCGCCGTCCCCGAGGACCTTCACGATGTCGACCTTCCGCCGGAGGAGCCCGGTGGTCTTCAGCGCCTCCACGTCGACGGTAGCGCCGGCGTCGAAGCGCTTCGAGAGCTCGCTGACGTTGAACGTCGCGACGCTCTTGGTCCACTTGTTGGTGAAGCCGCGCTTGGGAATGCGCCGGTACATGGGCGTTTGACCGCCCTCAAAGCCGAGCATGCCGAAGTCGCCGGGATGGCGCGCCTTCTGGCCCTTCATGCCCTTGCCGGCGGTCTTGCCGAGGCCCGAGCCCACACCGCGGCCCTTGCGCTTCTTCTTGTGCGTCGCCCCCTCCGGCGCCCGGAGGCGGGAGAGGAGCGGCACCGTCGTGTCCTGCTCGTCAGCCATCGATCTCCTCCACGGTCACCAGGTGTAGGACCTTCTTCACCATGCCGCGAAAGGCCGGCGTGTTGGCGACGACCACGGTGCGGTTCGGGCCCTTGAGCCCGAGGCCCTTGAGCACCTTCTTCTGGTGCTCCGTGCGGCCGATGCCACTCCGCACCTGCGTCACCTTGAGCTGTGCGGCGGTCATCACTTCGCCTCCGCCGCGGCGTGTTCACGCTGCTGGCGCATCTTGTCGCTCGTCTGCGACGCCACGTGGTCTACGGGCACACCGCGCCGGGACGCGACCATGCGCGCGTCCTCGAGCTGCTTGAGCGCGTCGACGGTGGCGCCGAGCACGTTGTGCGGGTTCGTCGTGCCGATGATCTTGGCCAGCACGTCCTTGACGCCGGCGGCCTCGAGCACCGCGCGCATGGCGCCGCCGGCGATGACACCGGTACCGGGCGAGGCCGGGCGAAGCATCACGCGACCCGCGCCGTGGTGGCCGTTGACCTTGTGCGGGATGGTGGTCCCGACGAGCGGCACCTTGAAAAGGCTCTTCTTCGCGTGGTCGTTGCCCTTGCGAATGGCCTCGGGAACCTCGTTGGCCTTGCCGAGGCCGACGCCCACGTGGCCGCTGCCGTCACCGACCACGACGAGGGCGCTGAAGCTGAAGCGTCGGCCGCCCTTCACGACCTTCGCGACGCGGTTGATGTAAATCACCCGCTCCGTGAGGTCCTCGAGGTCGTTGGGATTGATGATCTCTTCCGAGTACGCCATCGAGAAACCTCAGAACGTCAGTCCGCCCTCGCGCGCACCCTCGGCGAGGGAGCGCACGCGGCCGTGATAGAGATAGCCATTGCGGTCGAAGACGACCTTCTCGATGCCCGCCGTCTTGCAGGCCTCGGCCAGCGCCTGGCCGACGGCCTTGGCACGGGACTTCTTGTCGCCTTCGGCCGAAAACCCCGGCGTGAGCGTGGACTTGGCGACGAGCGTGCGGCCCGTCGTGTCGTCGATGACCTGCGCGGAGATGTGCCGCGCGCTGCGGTGCACCGACAGACGCGGACGCCCCGGCGTCCCCGTCACCTTCTTGCGAATGCGCCGCTTGCGGCGGGCGCGACCTTGAGTGCTCGTCTTCATCGTGCCCTCACTTGCCCGACTTGCCCGCCTTCTCGCGGATCTTCTCACCGGTGTAACGGATGCCCTTGCCCTGGTAGGGCTCGGGCGGGCGGAAGGAGCGGATGCGGGCCGCGATGCGTCCCACGAGCTCCTTGTCGACGCTCTCGAGGTGAACGCGGGGGTACTTCATGCCTCCCTCGTCCATCTGCTCGATCTTCACGTCGATGCTGGCCGGAATCTCGAGCTCCGGCTGATGGGAGAGGCCGACGGTCATCTTGAGCACGCGGCCTTTCATGGCCGCGCGGTAGCCGACGCCGCGGAAGTCGAGGCTCTTCTTGTAGCCGTCCTTCACGCCCTCGACCATGTTCCGCACGAGCGCGCGCGTGAGGCCCTGGAACTGGCGCCCGGCCTTGCCGGCGCCGTCGGCGGGAACGACGACAAGCTTCTCGCCGTCCCTCTGCACCACGACCTCCGAGCGGAACTCGCGAGCAATGGAGCCCTTCGGGCCCTTCACCTCGACACGCTGGCCGTCGATCTTGACCTCGACGCCCTGGGGAACGGCGACAGGCTTCTTCCCGTTGCGGGACTGCTTCA
>JBCCAW010000172.1:0-10305 GCA_039814655.1 Myxococcota bacterium
CTCGCCGTGGGTCGTGGGGCTGCTGATGGCGCTCCTGGTGGGGGAGTGGGCGGTGCGGCGGAGGTGGGGGAGGAGGTAGGGGGCGTTTCCGTTTCCGTTTCCGTGTCCGACTCCGGTCAGCGGCTCTCGTCTCCCGGCGTCAGTCGCCGAAGGTCTCCCACCGCTCTCGCTGGGCCGGGGTGCCGTAGCCCTCGGCGAGGCACCATTCGACGAGGTCTTCGTCGAGCACGTCGACGACGGTCTCCGCACGCTCGACCACGGCTTCCCCGAGTGCTTTGAGGTCGATGTCCTCCGGAGCCTCGAGGTCCGCGTGCACCAGAACGCGGCCGTCGTGGTCGAGGCCCGTCTTCACGTCCCAGTAGCGCGCATTGAGCGAGAGGCAGAACACCAGGAAGGGGGCGCCGGCGCCCGCCGGCGGGGGCACGCGCACCGCGACGCGGAGCATCTCCGCCTCCGGATCGTGCGTCACCACGACGCGCACGTCACCGTAGCGCTGGTCGAAGCGCGCCCGGAGCGCGTCGGAGGTCTGCTGGAGGTCGTCCAGCTCGTCTTCGATGCGGTCGTAGAGGTCCGTGAGCAGATCCCCGGTCATGCGGCCGACGCTAGCGTCCATGGAACCCAGGTCCAATCCCCGCCGCGACCTTCCCAAGGGCGCCGAGGCCACGTAGCGTCGCGGCGCCGGGCGACGGCCCCGGCGGCAGGAGACGAGCGATGGCGGAACCCAAGAGCCGCGTGCACCCGCGCGCGGGCCAGCCCGTAGAGTCCGGAGACCTCGTGGACCTCGCGCGCCTCGAGGGCGCCTACTTCGAGACGCGACCGGACCCGGGCCACGCGTCCCAGCGCGTGTCCTTCGGGACCTCCGGGCACCGCGGATCGTCGCTCGAAGGGAGCTTCAATGAAGCCCACATCCTCGCCATCGCCCAGGCCATCAGCGAGCAGCGCCGCGCGGCGGGCATCACCGGGCCGCTCATGCTCGGCATGGACACGCACGCGCTCTCGGCGCCAGCGCTCCGAAGCGCCGTGGAGGTCTTTGCGGCCAACGGCGTCGACTTCGTGCTGCAGCCCGGCGACCGCCCCGTGCCCACGCCGGTCATCTCTCACGCCATCCTCGTCCACAACCGGGGTCGCACCGAGCGGCTCGCCGATGGCGTGGTGATCACGCCCTCGCACAACCCACCGGCCGACGGCGGGTTCAAGTACAACCCGCCGAACGGCGGCCCCGCGGATACGGCGACCACCGGCGCCATTCAGGCGCGTGCGAACGCCATCCTCGAAGGCGGCCTCGCCGAGGTGAAGCGCTTGCCCTACGCGCAGGCCTCGGCGTCCGCCCACGCGCATCGCCGGGACCTCATCGCGCCCTACGTCGACGACCTGGCAAAGGTCGTCGACATGGACGCCATCGCCGGCGCCGGGCTCCGGATCGGCGTGGACCCGCTCGGCGGCTCTTCCATCGACATCTGGGACCCGCTCTCGGAGCGCTACGGCGTGGCCCTGGACGTCGTGAACCGAACGATCGATCCCACGTTTTCTTTCATGCGCCTGGACCGGGACGGGAAGGTGCGCATGGACTGCTCCTCGCCGTACGCGATGGCCGGGCTCATTGCGCTCAAGGACCGCTACGACGTGGCCTTCGGCAACGACCCGGACGCGGACCGACATGGCATCGTGACGCGGACCGGCGGGCTCATGAACCCGAACCACTACCTGGCCGTGGCCGTGCAGTATCTCTTTCGCCATCGGCCGGCCTGGGGCGCCGGCGTCGAGGTCGGCAAGACGCTCGTCTCGAGCTCCATGATCGACCGCGTCGCCAAGGATCTCGGCCGGCCCGTGCGCGAGGTGCCCGTGGGGTTCAAGTGGTTCGTGCCGGGTCTCGAGGACGGCAGCCTCGGCTTCGGCGGTGAGGAGAGCGCGGGCGCGTCCTTCCTGCGCATGGACGGCTCGGCCTGGACCACGGACAAGGACGGGGTGCTCCTCGATCTGCTCGCCTGCGAGATCATGGCGCGCACGGGAAAGGACCCTTCGGAGCACTACGCCGCCCTCGAGACCAGGCACGGCCAGTCCTTTTACGAGCGCATCGACACGCCAGCGACGCCGGAGCAGAAGAAGGCGCTCAAGGCGCTCACGCCGGACCGGGTCGCGGCCGCGGAGCTCGCGGGAGAGCCGATTGAGCAGCGGCTAACCGAGGCACCGGGCAACGGCGCGGCCATCGGCGGGCTCAAGGTCGTGACCGCCAACGGCTGGTTCGCTGCGCGACCCTCGGGCACGGAGGCCATCTACAAGCTCTACGCCGAGAGCTTTCGCGGCCTCGACCACCTCTCCCAGATCCAGGAGGAGGCGCGCGCCATCGTTCAGGCGGCCTTCGGCTGAGCGTCTCAGCCGCGCTGCAACGCGGCCGAATCCCCTCAGAGCCGCATCAACACCGAGCCCCAGTTGAGGCCCGAGCCCAGCGCGACGAAGCAGACCAGCTGGCCTTCTTGGAGCTTGCCCTCGCGCCTCAGCTCGTCGGTCAGGATGCCGATGGTCGCCGCCGAGGTGTTGCCGAACCTGGCGATGTTCGACGGCACCTTCTCTTCGGGCAGGCCCATGTGCTTTCGCAGCGCGCCGTTGATGCGGTCGTTGGCCTGATGCGCGATCACCCAGTCGAGGTCATGTTTGGTGAGCTCCAAGCGCGCGCAGAGCGTCTCGATGCTCTTGGAGAGCTCCGTGACGGCCGTCTTCATGAGGTCGCGCCCGCGCATGCGCGGCACGTACTCCTCGTCCTCGATGGTCTGGTGCGTCAGATAGGGCAGGCTGCGGAAGCCCCCGCCCGGTAGGTAGATGCCGTCGTAGCGGTTGCCGTCCGTGTGCAGATCGGCCGCGAGGAAGCCCTTGCCCTCTTCCGGCGCTGCCCGGAGCACCATGGCCGCGGCGCCGTCGCCAAAGACCACCGCGATGCCGCGGTGCCGCGTGCCCCGCTCGTAGCAGGCCTGGTCCACCTCGCCGTCCCGCTCGCCTCGGACCACGTCCCAGTCGGTCCAGGGCATGAGGCCAGCGTGGGCGTCGGCGCCGACCAAGAGCACGGTCTTCGCCGCGCCGGTGGCCACGAGGCCCTCGGCGACCTGGAGCCCGAAGGGGATCGCGGCGCACTGCTGGCGAATGTCGAGAGCCGGGACCCGGGCGATACCGAGCTTGGCCCCGAGCAGGCCGCCGGACCCCGGGAAGGCGTACTCCGGCGTCATCGTGCAGAAGACGATGAAGTCGATGTCTTCCGGCGTGATGCCCGCGTCCTCGCACGCGCGGCGTGCAGCGTGCTCGCTCATGTCCGCGACGCCTTCGCCTTCGCTCACGAAGTGGCGCTGGCGGATGCCCGTGCGCTTGCGAATCCACTCGTCGTTGGTCTCCATGACCTTGGCGAGCGCCTCGTTCGGCACGGGTTCGCCGGGCACGTAATGCCCCGTCCCGATGATGCTGATCCCCACGCTCTCGCTCTAGTCCGCCGCGCCCATAGCGCTAGCGGGCTGCGTGCCCCGGGTCACGGTGCTGCGCTGGCGAGGCCGACGCGGAGTCGGCGCTCTGGCATGCTCCCGCCGATGGAACCGCCCCGCCCCCCGTGCCGCCAGCGCGTCGCGCTCATCAGTACGGGCGGGACCATCGAAAAGACCTACGACGAGCTCGAAGGCGTCATGGTCAACGATGTCTCGAACCTCGACATCGTGCTCGCGAGTCTCGAGCTCCGGGGCGTGGACCTCGTCCGGGTTCCGCTCATGAACAAGGACTCTCGGGACATGGACGGGTGGGACCACGACCAGATCGCCCGCACCGCCGAGGTTCTCGCCGACGCCCACGAAGGCGTGGTCATCGTTCACGGCACGGACCGGCTGACGGCCACGGGCGAGCGCATCGTCGCGCTCTATGGGGACGAGGATCCGCCGGTGCCCGTCGTCCTGACCGGGGCCATGAGGCCCTACGCGCTCCGAAACACGGACGCGGTCCAGAACCTCACGGAGGCGCTGCTCGCCGTGCAGCTGGCGGAACCCGGCGTCTACGTGGCCATGCACAACCGGCTGCTGCGCTTCCCCGGCGTGGCGAAGGACTACCGGCGAGGGACCTTCGCCCGGGCCGGGGAGATCGACGCACAGGCCTCGGTGCCGCCACCGCCGCGGAATCGCTCCGCGTCACCGGGCGTTGCCCCGGAGATGCGGGAGTCCTACGGTTCGACCGCGGCGCCGGGGCTTCCGACGCCTGGCATTCCCGACGCGGCCGCGCGCCGGGACGTGGCCCCCCCCGGAGACTCTCCCGAGCGATGACCCAGCCGAGCTTCCACAGCTACGTGCAGCGCCGCGAGAGCGAGGTCTACGGCGGCACCGACGAGTCGTCGCGCTACGCCTACGGGCCGGACCTCGCCATGCTCCGCGGCTTCCGGCGCCTGCGTCCGCTCGAGCTGGCCGTAGCGAGCATCGTGCGGACCTACGAGCGCGTGCTTCGCAACCAGTACCACGGGACCACCGTGCGCGTGGGCCCGCGGCAACTCCCGGGACTGCACGCGGTCGCCAAGAGCTGCGCCGAGACCCTCGGCGTCGCCCTGCCCACGCTCTACGTGGTCAACGATCCGCGCATGAACGCCTTCACCTTTGGCACGGACGAAGAGGCGTTCATCGTCGTCCATTCCCAGCTCATCGACCACATGGACGAGGCGGAGCTGAAGTTCGTCATCGGCCACGAGATGGGCCACGTGCAGAACAAACACGTGGTGTACGGCACGGCGCTCCAGCTCGTGCGCGCGAACCTCGCGGCGGTGCTGCGGCTCCTGCCCCCCGTGGACGCCGCGCTGCGCACGGCGCTCCTGACCTGGGCGCGGCGCGCAGAGATCACCTGCGACCGGGCCGGGCTCCTCTGCTGCGGAAGCCTCGACGCGGCCACGCACAGCTTCCTCAAGCTCGCCTGCGGCTCGACCAAGCTCTACGCGGAGCTCGACGCCGACGCCTACCTCGAGCAGCTCGAAGACGGTCGCAAGGGCCTCGGGCGCCTCGGCGAGCTAGGCGCCTCGCACCCTTATCTGCCGAAGCGGGTTCAGGCGCTGCGCCTCTTTGCGGAGAGCGCTTATTACCGCCGCGCCAAGGGCGACGCGGACGCCGAAGGCCCTTCCATGCTCGAGGTCGACGAGCGGGTCACGGAGCTGCTCCGCATCGTTCGCCCCCGGAAGGCCAGCCCGGAGCTTCGGGCCGGCGACGTCAATGAAGGAAGTGAGCCGTGAGCGACTTCGGTGAGCAGAAGAGCGAGGCCCTCGCGCGCCTCCGCGACGTGGCGTCTCTGGCCGACGAGGTCGGTGCCAAGACCTTGGGCCGGTCGCTCCGGGACGACCGCATCCCGCGCCTCGAAGAAGAGCGCTTCCACCTCGTCGTGCTCGGCGAGTTCAACCACGGCAAGACCACCTTCGTGAACGCGCTCCTCGGGGCGCCGGTGCTGCCCGCCGGCGTGACGCCCACCACGGCGGTGATTCACCGCATCGAGCACGCGGCGGAGCAGGGCGCCAAGGCCGTCCGCGAAGACGGGGGCGAGCGCGCCGTGCCCTTCGACACGCTGAGCGAGTTCGAGGTCGGCGGCGGTGCACACGCCGAAGGGGTGCAGCACCTGGTGGTGCGCTATCCGGCGCCCTTCCTCGAGGACGGCATCGTGCTCGTCGACACGCCGGGCGTGAACGACCTCAACGAGGCGCGGGCGGAGATCACCTACGGCTACATCCCGCGCGCCGACGCGATCCTCTTTCTCCTCGATGCCGGGCAGATCCTGAAGGAGAGCGAGCGGAGCTTCATCGAGAAGCGCCTCCTCGAAAGGAGCCGGGACAAAGTGCTCTTCGTCGTCAACAAGATGGACGTCCTCGACGACGACGAGCGGCAAGAGGCGCTGGCCTACGCGCGCATGAACCTCGGCAAGCTGATGAAGGACCCGAAGGTCTATGGCATCAGCGCCGAGAAGGCCCTCGAGGGCGTGGCGGACTCGGGCATGGAGCCCTTCCTCACGGAGCTTCGGAACTTCCTCCAGGAGGAACGAGGCCGGGTGCTTCTCGACAACGCGCTCGAGGCGGCGCTGCGCACGGCGCAGACGCTCCGCACGGGCATCGAGATCCAGAAGCGCGCCCTCGCCATGGGGCAGGCGGACCTCGAGCGACGCCTCGGCGCCCTCGAAGGAGACCTCGAAAAGAGCGGTGAGCGCATGGCCGAGCGCCGCGCGCACATTCGCGAGTCGCTCAGCGCCGTGAAGGCCGTCGTGCGCGCGGACGTGGAAGCCTTCGCCAAGCGCTTCGGCGAGCAGCTCCCCGTAGAGATCGACCAGAGCGACGCCAAGGACCTCCGGAAGTACCTGGCCGGCTTCATCGAGGAGGAGTTCCGCAAGTTCGCCGAGCGCGAGGCCGAGGAGATCACCACGCGCCTCGAAAAGGTTGCGGACGAGGCCATCGCCTTCGTGGCCGAGGACGCCGCCCGGCAGGCCGAGCGGCTCCGCTCGGCCCTCGGCGCCGACGCGCCGAAGCTCGATCTGGCCATGGACACCTTTGCCTACGACGTCGGTGTCTTCGCCGTCGGCGCTTTTGGCGTGACCCTCGCCGTCCTCGGCAACTTCCTCGTCGGCGGTGCGCTGGCGCTGGCCGCGCCGGTGCTGGCCATGGTCTTCCGTGGCCGGTCGGACCGGGCGCTGAAGGAGCGCGCCAAGGAGGCGGCTCCGGAGGTCGTGGCCCAGGCCGGACAGAAGATGGCCGAGGCTTTCGACGGGCGTATCGACGAGTTCGGCGAGAAGCTCATCACCTTCGTGACCCAGGCCACGGAGGAGACGACCAAGTCCATCGCCGAGCTGGTGCGCGCCGCGCGCGACGCCAAGGCCGAGGGCGAGGTCGCCCAGAACCTCCTTCAGGACGAGACGGGCATGAGCCTGACGCGCCTCGTCGAGGTCGAAGGAAAGATCGAGACGCTTCGCAAGAGTCTCTGGGCCAACGGTCACGCCGACGGCGTGCCCTGAGCACGCGGAGGGCTGCCGCAGCCCGGCGACGCTCCGCGCGGGTCAGTCGTCTTCGAGCGCCCAGAGGTCCGCGGGCGTCGCGCGCCGGCGTACGACGCGCCAGCTGGCGCCGTCCACGAGCACCTCCGCCGCCGGCGGCCGCGCGTTGTAGGCGCTCGACATCTCGCGGCCGTAGGCGCCGGCGCCCATCACCGCGATGAGGTCCCCCTCGCGCACCGGAGGCATGCGCCGGCCAAGAGCGAGAAAGTCGCCGCTCTCGCAAACGGGCCCCACCACGTCGACGCGCCGCGCCTCGCCCTCCCGGGGCACGACCGGTGTCACCGCGTGGTAGGCCTCGTAGAGCGCGGGGCGGATCAGCTCACTCATGGCTCCGTCGACGATGACGAAGCGCTTGGTTCCTTGATCCTTCACGTAAATGACGCGCGTCAGCAGCAGCCCCGCCGCGCCCACGAGGGACCGGCCGGGTTCCGTGAAGAGCGTCCAGTCGCCGCCGGCGCTCGTCAGCCGCGACCGTGCGCCGGCGTCGCTAAGACCGCCGGCGATGGCCGCCCCGAAGGCCTCGGCCCCGGGGAAGGCGGCGTCTTCGCACCCGTACTCCATGGGCCAGCCGCCACCGACGTCGAGGTGCGTGAGCGGAAAGCCCGCGGCCTCGAGCTCCAGGCCGAAGCGCGCGAGGATGGCGACGGCCTCACGAAGCGGGGCGCTCGTCTCGAGCTGCGAGCCGATGTGGCAGGCCACGCCGATGAGCCGGAGCGCGCGCTCCCCCCGCACCTCGCCGAGGAGCCCGCGCGCGGCCTCGAGCTCGAGGCCGAACTTCGTGTCGTGGAGCCCCGTGGCGATGTAGGGGTGCGTCTTCGCGTCGACATCCGGGTTCACACGAAAGGCGAAGTCCGCCACGACGCCCCGGTCTCGGGCCACTTCGGCGAGGGCCCGGAGCTCGCTCGCGCTCTCCACGTGCACGGCTTTGATGCCGGCCTCGAGAGCCGCGGCCAGCTCCGCGCGGGTCTTGCCGACGCCGCTGAAGACGACCTTGGCCGGGTCCATGCCGGCACGGAGCACGCGCTCGAGCTCCCCGCCGCTGACGATGTCGGCGCCGCAGCCTCGGGCCCCGAGGCGCCGCAGGAGCGCGAGGTTGCCGTTGGCCTTGATGGCATACGCGACCACATGGTCGCCCCCGCTCGCCGCGCGCATGGCCGCGTCCACGGCGTCATAGGCCGCGTCCACGGCGCCCGCGGAGTACACCCAGGTCGGTGTGCCCGTGCGCTCGGCGATGACGCGCAGGTCGACGCCTTCGGCGTGAAGCACCGGGCCGTGGCGGCGGAACACACGGCTCGGCGGCACGTCCATGCGCGCGTAGGTCGGCGGCTTCGGGGCTCCCATGGCGTGTTCCTCGCGTTCAGGGCCGCGCTTCCGCACCGCAGGACCTGGCGGCGGCGTCTACGTCGACGCCACTGTCGGCGAGATAGGCCCGGAGCTCCTTCGTCGCCGCCTCGACCTGCGCCCGCGCGGGGCCGCCGAAGAGATCGCGGCGCTCCACCGCCGCCTCCATGTCGAGGGCGGCGAAGACGCTCTCGTCGAAGGTCGCATGCTCGGCGCGGAGCGCCTCGAGGGAGAGCTCGGACAGGACCTTTCCCTCGCCGTGCGCCGTCGCCACGAGGCGGCCGACGACGTGGTGGGCTTCGCGGAAGGGCACGCCGCGCGCGGCCAGCCAGTCCGCGAGCTCCGTCGCGTCGAGGAATCCATCGCGGAGCGCAGCGCGCATGCGCGCCGGCGAAAAGCGCGCCGTGGCCACGCAGCCGGCGAGCACGTCGAGCGTGTCGTCCACCGTGTCGAAGGCATCGAAGACCGGAGCTTTGTCTTCCTGCATGTCCCGGTTGTAGGCGAGCGGGAGGCCCTTGAGCATCACCAGCAGGTTCACGAGGTCACCGACCACGCGGCCGGTCTTGCCCCGGGCGAGCTCGGCCATGTCCGGATTCTTTTTCTGGGGCATGATCGAGCTGCCGGTGGTGAAGGCATCGCTCATTTGGACGAAGCCGAACTCCTGCGTCGACCAGAGCACCAGCTCTTCGCTGATGCGGCTCAGGTGCACGGCCTGGTTGGCGAGGGCGGCGAGGGCCTCCACCAGAAAATCCCGGTCCGCGACCGCGTCGAGGCTGTTCCGCGCCGGCCCCTCGAAGCCCAGGGCCGTCGCCGTGGCTTCCCGGTCGAGGGGAAAGGTGGTCCCCGCGAGCGCGGCGGCGCCGAGCGGCGAGACGTTCAGCCGTCGCCGGGCGTCGAGGAGCCGGCCCCGATCCCGGCGCAGCATCTCCGCCCAGGCCAGCAGATGGTGTGCGAGCCGCACGGGCTGAGCGCGCTGCAGATGCGTGTACCCCGGGAGCAGCACGTCGACGGTCCCGGCGGCCCGCACGGCGAGCACGGAGAGGAAGCGCTCGGTGCGCGCCACGGTCCCGTCGATGGCGTCACGCACCCAGAGGCGCATGTCCGTGGCCACCTGGTCATTGCGGCTCCGCCCCGTGTGGAGCTTCCCCGCGACGGGCCCGATGGCCTCGGCGAGGGCGCCCTCCACGTTCATGTGCACGTCTTCGCGCGCCGGGTCCCAGCGCAGCTCACCACGGGCGATGCGCGCGGACACGGCCTCGAGGCCCTCCGCGATGGTCTGCGCCTCCGCCGCCGGCAGCACGCCCTGGGCGGCCAACATGCGTACGTGCGCCAACGAGCCGCGGATGTCCTGCGTCGCGAGGCGCCGGTCCACGTCCACGCTGGCGCTGTAGCGGAGAGCGACCTCGTCGAGGGGCTGACGGAAGCGACCGCCCCAGGTGGCCGAGGTCTCGCTCGCATCGGGCGAATCGTCGTCGCGGTTCACCCTCAGCCCGTATCAGCTCCCGCGGCGCCAGCAAAGCGCCGCCGGGCCCGGAAGCGAGCGGTGCGCGGACGGTGAGACGGGTGCGTAGGAGGCCGGGAAGGGGAGGGGTAAGGGAGTTGGAGTCGGACCCGGAAACGGGAACGGAACCGGACACGGACACGGACACGCACACGGACACGGACACGGACACGGACACGGAACCGGACACGGACACGGAACCGGAACCGGAGCCGGACACGCACCCGCCCTCGCGCTAGACGGGGAGGCGCTCCTCGGTTCGGCGCAGCAGGCGCTCGCCTGCGCGAAGCACCACCACGTCCACGCCCACCGCGCAGACCGCGGCGGCGGCGGGGGGGAGCCAGCCGAGGGCGGCGCTGGCCACGAGCACGCAGCCGACGCTGACCGCGAGGCCGAGGCCGCGCCAGGCCTCGCGCCGCGCCGCGCCCGCCAGC
>JBCCAW010000552.1:0-4075 GCA_039814655.1 Myxococcota bacterium
CCGTGCTCGAGGTGCTCGCGAGCGACGGACGGGCCATCGACGAGGCGGCGGTGAGCGAGGCCTTCGCGTCGAAGACGCTCCGCCACGACAAGAGCGGCGACGCGCACTACGACGTGGTCAGCGCGCTCATCAAGAGCCTCCGCGGCTCGGACCCGGACGCGGCGCTCTATTGGATGTTTCGTCTTCTGGAGGCCGGCGACGATCCGCGCTTCGTGCTCCGGCGACTGATCATCTTCGCGAGCGAGGACGTCGGCAACGCGGACCCGCGGGCCCTCGAGCTCGCCATGGCGACGGACGCCGCGTACCAGCGCCTCGGGCTGCCCGAGGGCCTTCACGCCCTCGGCCAGTGCTGCACGTATCTGGCGTGCGCGCCCAAATCCAACGCGAGCTACGTGGCCTGGCAGGCAGCGCAGAAGGACGCGCGGGAGGCAGGCTCGCTGCCCGTGCCCATGCACCTGCGCAACGCGCCCACGCGGCTCATGAAGTCCATGGGCGCCGGCGAGGGCTACCGCTACCCGCACGACGAGGGCGGCTATGCGCCCGGCGTCGTCTACTTGCCCGAGCGCCTGGCGGGCCGCCGCTACTACGTGCCCACGGACAACGGCCTCGAGGCGCGCATCGCCGCGCGCCTCGCGCGGCTGCGTGGCGAAGGTGGCGGTAGCGACGAGCCATGAGACCTCTCCGGGCGTCTTCAGGCCGGGTCCAAGACGTCCATGCAGAGGCGCTCGAGCTCGCCAAGTGCGCGGCCGCGGCTGGCGCCGAGCTCGTCGAAGACCGCGACGTCGAGGAGGCGCCGGAGCTTCGGGGCCCAGGCCCGAAAGTCGCCGGGCTTGGCCTCTTCGACCTTGGCCGCGAGGCGAAAGGCGCGCGCCGCGACCTTACCCCGCGCCGAACGCGCGAGCTCGACGGAGGCGGCGCGTAGCGCTTCCGGGCCGGCGGAGAGCGTATCGTCCGGCCCGGTCAGCAGCCGGAGCGTGTGCTCCGCCGTCGTTCGCGGCGCCTCGGGAATGTGCGCATCGACGCGAAGTCGCTCTTCGAGGGCCCAGCGAGCGAGGCGGATGCCGTGGACATGGGCCGTCGCCGCGTCATCGGCGCAGACCAGCAGCGCGAGCGGCGCCGCGCGGTAGTCCGCGCGCAGAAGCTCGGCGATGACCTGCGCCCGGAAGCCCTCGTCCTGCGCGCGAATGAGCGCGAGAGCCTGCAGCTCACGTCCTTCCTGCCGGAGGAGCGTGATCGCGGACTGGGCGAGGTCCCGAGCGGCCATCCTCTCTGTCTTAGGGCCTCGGGGCCGCGACGGCAGGTCCCCGGTCGTCGCGGGTCAAAGCCGGAAGACCGCCGAGCCCCAGGTGAAGCCCGCGCCGAAGACCGTGGAGAGCACGAGGTCGCCCTTCTTCACCTTCCCCTCCTGGCGGTAGTGGTCGATGGTCAGCGGGACCGTCGCGGCCGTCGTGTTCCCGTAGAACATGATGGTGTTCAGCGCCTTCTCCGGCGGGATCTTGCCGTATTGCACCACGGTCTCGTTGATGCGTAGGTTGGCCTGGTGCGGGACGAACCAGTCGATGTCGTCCCAGGTCAGCCCCGTCGCTTCGAGGGCCTCCTTCGACGCCGCGACCATCTGCTTCACCGCGTTCATGAAGACGGCCTTGCCCTTCATCTGCGGGTACACGGCGGAGTTCTCATCGCGGTTGCTCGGGTCGTAGTCGATCATGCCGGGCACGCCGATGTCGAAGATCTTCAGGTAGAGCCCCATGGCGCCCGAGCCGTCCGCGTGACCCTTCGTGTAGAGCACCCCTTCGCGCGGGTCCGTCGTCTCCACGGGACCCATGACCACCGCCCCAGCGCCGTCACCGAAGAGCACGGCCACGTCCCGGCCGCGCGTCGTGTAGTCGAGAGAGTGGCTGTGAATCTCCGCGCCGACGAGCAACACGCGCCGGTACTTGCCCGCGCGAATGAAGGCGTCGGCCATCTCGAGGCCGTACACGAAGCCGCTGCACTGCTGCCGGATGTCGTAGCAGGCGCAGTAGTGGCTGTTGATGCCGAGCTTCTCCTGCATGAACACCGCGGAGCCCGGGAAGTGGATGTCCGGGCTGAGCGTGCCGAAGATGATGCAGTCGATGTCCTTGGCCTCGACGCCGGCGTCCTCGAGGGCGCGCTCGGCGGCGAGCTTGCCGAGGTCGCTGGTGCGCCAGGTCTCATCGTTCGGAACGTAGCGCCGCTCCTGGATCCCCGTTCGCTTCCGGATCCACTCGTCCGAGGTGTCCATTTGCGGCTCCGCCTGCCGCTCGTGTTTGTGGTTGAGGAAGCGGAGCTCGTCGTTCGTCACGACGCGGTCGGGAACGTAGGAGCCCAGGCCCAGGATCTTGGCGCGAATCACGGTAAGCGCCGTGCTAGCGCACTCCGGAGTCCTTAGGTAGGGGTGCTTCGTGCGCGCGGTCTCAGGCGCCAGGGGTCGTGCGCCGGGCTCTCCGGCCCCATATCCCGCCCATGGCGGAACGCCCTCCCCTCGACGAGAGCACGGACCCTGCGCGCGTTGCCGAGCTCCTGAACCGGCACCGCGGCGGCTTCGACGCGCAGCTCGGCCTCGAGTTCGTTTACTGCAGCGGCGAGAAGGTCGTGGCGAAGCTCCCGGTCACGGACGGCCTGAAGCAGCCCTACGGCATCGTGCACGGCGGCGTTCACTGCAGCGTCATCGAGACGGTCTGCTCGACTGGCGCGGCCCTCGCCTCGATGTCCCGAGGCCAGTCGACGGTTGGCCTAGAGAACAGCACCTCGTTCCTCAAGGCCGTTCGCGAAGGCACGCTGACGGTCACGGCGACGCCGCTCACGCGTGGCCGGCGGTCTCAGGTGTGGGAGGCGCGGGTCACCGATGATGACGGCCGGCTCATCGCTACGGGGCGCGTGCGCCTCCTCGCCCTCGAGAGCGGTTCACAGCTCGCCGGCGAGCCAGCCGGGATGAAGAGTTAGTCTCGCGCCCGCGACCTCCGAGAGCCCTGCCCGGGCGGCGGGCGGAGCCGCGCACATGGAGCAACGCATCGCGCGCGAAGGACGCGCCCGTGGGCCCGCCGCCGGCCATGCGCCTCCCCGCCGCCGCGGTGCTGCGTGAGCTGACCGAAGGGGGCCTCCGCGCGGAGCTGCTCGAGGAGACGCTGCCGCACCAGTACGCCGTGCTCGCGACCTTGCCTGGCGACCACGACGCACCGGGTCGGTGAGCCTGGGACGCGAGGAGGCGCTCAATCCGGCTGGAAGAGGCGCGTCTGGCTGCCCTCGACGTCGTAGAACTGCATCGCCCGGTCGAAGGTGATCGCGCCGAAGAGGTTCACGGCGATGGCGAAGATCATGGCCAGGCCGAAGACCGGGCCGAAGCGGCGGCGGCCGAGGGCCAGCAGCACGAAGAGCGCCGGCAGGTAGTCGAGGGCGAAGCGGTAGCCGAACTGAAGCCAGCCGCTGTTCTGGTAGGCGAGGTCGAGGAGCAGCACGGGCACCACGGCCCCGGCCAGGCCGACCATGCGGGCCGTCCAGCGGCGCGGGAAGAACACCATCAGGAGCGGCGGCGTCGTGTACCAGAGCGCGAGGCCGTGGCCGCTCACCTTCAGGTAGGGCGCCTCGGCGCTGAGCCAGGGGAGCGAGCTCGTGAAGATGGCGAGGTTCTTCGCGAGGTAGTGGTAGTTGAAGAGGCCCCAGGTCTCGATGCGCTCGCGCCAGCGGATCTGGAGAAAGGTGTGGCCGAACTCGAGCGGGTCCTCGAAGCGCGCGGCGTTGTGCGCCATGGCGAGCGCGCCGGCCGCGACGATGGGCACGCTGAAGCGAAGGCCGCGCGCTACGGCGCGGCCCCAGTCGACGCCGGCCACCCACGCCCCGAGGCGCCGGAGCCAGCCCTCGGCCGGGAGCCCCGGCGCGTCCTCGCGGCGCTGCGTACGCATCAGCTCGTAGCCGAAGAAGGCGCTGAGGAGCGCCGTCGTCGGGCGCGTGAGCAGGAGCAGGCCGAGCATGATCCCCGCGGCCCAGGGGCGCCGCGCGTCGCTCGCGAAGTCGAGGTAGAGGACCAGCAGCGCCGTCGCCACCACCTGCGCCGCGA
>JBCCAW010000494.1:0-4595 GCA_039814655.1 Myxococcota bacterium
CGTGTGGCCAGCGCCTCGACGCGGGTCTCGTAGCTCGCGAGCCGCGCCGTAAGGGCCGCGCGCTGCTCACCCAAGCGGTCGAGGAGCCGGGGATCGTTGTCCACCAGGTCGAGGAGCACCTCGCCTTCGCGGACGCGCTGGCCCTCGTTTACGTGCCAGGCGATGACTCGGCCCTTGGTGGGCGCTTCGATGCGCTGGCGGCGCTCCACGGGCGCGTAGGCGATCACGCGCCCGTCGCCGGGCACGTTCTGAATCCACGGCGTGAGCATCGCGGCCAGGAGCGCCAGCAGGAAGGACCCGACGAGCACCTTCGCCACTTTCCGAGGGCGCCCGGGGGAAGGAACGAGCAACTCCGCCGGGAGAACTCCGGCCGGGTCACGGAAGGGATGCTGACCGAACACTACTCCCCCTCCTGGTCTTCAAAGGCCTCGTAGGTCGGCGGGTTGGTGGCCGGCCCATAGGTCCGGACGAGCTCTTCGATGTCGTCCTCCGACGACGGAATCTCGTTCTCTGGGACCAGCTCCGGCCCGTCGTGGTGCATGCGGTACACGCGCTCGCAACGCCGCAGCACCTCCGGGCGGTTGCTGATGATGAGGACGCTCCAGGGGTTCCTCCCATCGAGCACCCGGTCGAGGACGAGGGAGCGCGTGGGCCCATCCATGCCGTCGAGGACCTCGTCGAGCACCAGGAGCCCCGGCTTGCCTGCAACGGCCCGGGCGAGCGTCAGGCGAAGCGCCTGGGGCGGACTGAGCGGCGCGCCGCCGTAGGTGAGCGTGGTCCGGAGACCGTTGGCGAGGTGCTTCAGCTCGTCGTCGAGACCCACGAGGCGGAGCGCCTCGTGCACGTCCGAGGTGGTGACGTCGGGCCGGCCGACGCGCACGTTCTCGAGGATCGTACTCGGCAGACCCTCGGCCTCACGGACGAGGGTGACGCGGCCACGCAGGTCCTCGAGCACGTACTCGCGCGCATCGATGCCGTCGATCTCCACGTACCCGGACTCGGGGTGTTGGAGGCGGAAGAAAACGTCAGCGAGCGTGCTCTTGCCCGAGTTCGAGCGACCGAAGAGGCCCACGCGCTCCCCCGGCTCGATGTGGAAGGAGCACTGGTCGAGCACCTTCGAGCGTCGCGGGGCGTAGCGGAAGCACACGTCCTTGAGCGTGGCCTTGGCCGGCCCGGTCTTCGGGACCGGCACCGCCGGCGCACCGTCGTCGAGGGGCCCGTTGGCCTCGTCGTGCTCGAGGGGCAGGTCGAGGAGCTGGCCGAGCTTGTCCACGCCGGCGACGAGGTCGTAGTAGCTCTCGAGCTGCTTTCCGAGCTTCGCGAGCTGCGCGACGACCAGCGTCACGATGAGCTCCGCGGCCACGAGCTGGCCCAGCGTGAGCTGGCGCTGAATGACGAGCAGGCCGCCCACACCGAGCAAGCCCGCGCTCGCGATGGCCTGCAGCATCATGGCGCTGAGCACCTGCCGCAGCACGATGCGGAAGTGCTCTGCGCGCGCCAGGAGCCAGCCGCGGGCGAGCGCGTCGGTCTCGCGCCGGGCGTACTCGGCGCCGCCCTGGAGCTTGAAGGACGTGGGGTGCCGGGCGAGCTCCTCGAGCCAGCCGGCGACGGCGTACTTCTTCTTGCTCTCGATGATGGCCGTCTGCGAGCCGCCGCGCCCGAGCACGAAGATGACCAAGACCAGCATGAAGACGAGGAAGACGTCGAAGGCGAGCAGCAACGGGTGGTAAAAACCGAGGACGCCCAAGCCCACGAGCGCCGTAAGCACCATCTCGAGGCCGCTCAGCAGAAGCTGCGCCACGGACTTCTGCACCGTGAACACGTCGAAGAAGCGGTTCACCAGCTCCGGGCCGGCGCCGCGCGCGGCAGCCGAAGCTTCGACGCGCGGGAGCCGGTGCGCGAGCTCGCCGACCACGCGCACGAAGAGGCGCCGCTGGAGCATCTCCACGACCCAGAACTGCATGGCCCGGAGCACGGCGCCGAACACGAGGAAGCCGAAGAGGAGAAAGGTCAGCACCACCAGCGGCTGGAAGAGCGTGCCGAAGGCGACGGTATTGACCAGGGACTGAACCGCCACCGGCGTCGCGAGGGCGATGAGCCCGATGGCGACGCCGTAAACCGCCACGACGCCGATGTCCTGCTTCTCGACGGCGAGGAGTCGGAAGGCCCGCGCGCTGGCGCTCAAGGTCGTATTTTTCGGGACGACGCGCTCGGCCAGCGAGTCCGGCGCCGTGAGGATGAGGCCGACGCGTTCCTCGCCCGGGGCCAGGGCCAGCGTGGAGCCCGCCTCGGCGCTCGGCACCTGCACCGCGCGATCCCCACTCGAGACGCGAATGCGTCCCCGGGACCGCTCGAGGAGTGCGAAGCGACCGTTCCCGTCGAGCACGAGGAGCGCCCGGGCGCCGGTGAGGCCGGCGGCGAGCTCTTCGAGCGGGCCTTCGATGAGCGAGGCCGTCAGGCCGATGCCGCCGAAATCACGGATCGCCGGCGCGAAGAGCGTGCGCCCGGGCGGCCCCTCTTCGCTGGCGAAGCGTTCTTCGATGTTCTCGAGCGTCTCGACGACGTGGCGCTGCCCGTTCTCGCCGGCGGGCAGCTCTACGGCTTGAAGGATGCCGTCGAGCAGACGGAAAAGGACCCGCTGCCTCGGCGGAAGCGTCGCGAGGTCCGGGGCGAAGGCGGAAGGAGCGATGGAGGGCGTCGTCACGGTGTCAGGGGGCACGTGGTGGCGGCGTCCTGCCGGCAGGGCCGGCGTGGGTCGCGCGTGGGTCTTCGGCTATGTGTGGCGTGGGGCCCACATCGACAAGGGCGATGTTCGTCGCCGACTCTTCGGAAAGTCCGAGGTGTCCTCAGGCGCGGAGCCCCGTCAGTCCCATGGCCTGCGCCCCGGACCGGCGCCTGGAGGGGCCGGTCGGGCGCCCTCGTCGCCCGGAACGTGCCGGAGCAAGCCGCGGAGCTCGCGCTCCTTGGAGAGGGCGTCGCGGTGCCGCAGCAGGAGCGCGCGCACCTCGGGGTCCGGCGCCGTGGCGGTGGCCTGGTGCAGCTCCAGCAGGTAGCGAAGCCAGCGCGTATGGTCGCCGGCGGCGACGAGGCGACACGCCGCCCGGACCGCGAGGCGACGGTCGAGGTCGTCGGGTGAATGGCCGTCGCGCGCAGCGGCGAGGACCTGGTCGAGGGCCGGCGCCAAGATGGCCTGCGCTTCGGCGAGGTCGCCGCGGGCGACGGCGTGCTCGGCCAGAGCTTCGAGGATGGCGAGGCTCCGCCCGGAGCCCGTGGTCCGGTCGTCGTTGCTCGCGGGCCGGGCGGCCCCTTTGCGCGAGGCGCTGGGCTCGGACCGATGGCGCGCCATGTCCACGACCCGGAGCTCGTGGGGCCCGATGGTGATGCGGTCTCCGGCGACGAGGCGGACGGAGGAGGCGACGCGCAGCGCGTTCAGCAGTACGCCGTTGCGGCTGTCGAGGTCCTCGAGACAGGGCGCGCCGCTGTCCCAGGCGATGCGCGCGTGGCGCCGGCTCACCCTCGCGCCGCTCAACACCACATGGCAGGCGCGAGCGCGACCGATGAGGATCTCGTCGCCGCGGAGGGGCGTCCGGTAGGGCCCATGGTGGAGCTCGAGGGTCTCCATGCCGCAGAGGGAACGGTCACCGGCCGCAAGCCTTGAGCATCACCAGAGGAAGGGACCGAGGGCCCGTCGCTCCGGCGGATACGCGGCGAAGCGTTGGCGGTACCAGCGGAGGTTCGCCCGGGCCCGGGGCGCGAGGTTGGCGACGGTGAAGAGGAGGAAGAGCAGGGCCGGCGCCGTGGCGGCGGCGAGAGCGAAGCCGCCCCATTCGAGGATCTCTCCGAAGTAGTTGGGGCTCGCCACCCAGCGATGAAGACCTCTCTGCGGGATCTTGTAGCCACTCTCCCCGGGGGCCCGGAGCGTGAGCAACACGTGATCCGCGTGCTGGTTCAGCGCCCAGCCGAGGAGAAAGAGCCCGGTGCCCGCGAGAAGCCGCGCATCCGCGAGGCCCTGGAGGTGCGCACCGAAGGTGACGATGGCGAAGGCGTTCGCGGGGCCGTTGGCGCAGTTGAAGAGGAAGGCCATGACCACGGTCAGCGCGGGCTTGCGCTTGCCTTCGCCGCGCATGCGGAAGGGAAACACGAAGGTTCGGTAGAGGTAGTGGAGCTCGAAGAGCGCGAAGAGCAGCCAGCCGGCGGGCGTCCGGGTGCCCGGAGCGTTGAGAAACACCGCGGCGAAGCCGACCGGTGAGGGCAGCTCCATGAGCACCCACCCGAGCCGCGCGGGCAGCGTGGGCCCCCAGCCCGCCCGCAGGTGCCGCCCGTAGGGCGCCGTCACCACGAAGAGCAGGGGAAAGGTGATGCCCCCGAACACGGCGACGGCGAGCAGAGCCCCGGCGTAAAGCGGGTGCGTCTCGAAGGGCAGCCAGGACGGCATGCCCCGCTCTACCGCCCGCCCGCCGGAACGCGCAACGGCGCGGGGTACGGAGACCGTGGCGGAGACGGAGACGGAACCGGAGACGGAACCGGAGACGGAACCGGAGACGGAACCGGAGACGGTACCGGAGACGGAACCGGAGACGGAGACGGAACCGGAG
>JBCCAW010000153.1:0-11030 GCA_039814655.1 Myxococcota bacterium
CGCCGCGGCCGTGGACGCGCTGCTTCGAACGGCGCAGGAGTGGCCGTGGCCCGCACCGGCGGCGGCAACCTTCGCGCTGGCCCGGGTGGCCCGGAGCGCTTCCCCTGCCATGCGAGAGCTCCTCCGGCAGCGACAGGCAGCGCTCTGCGAGCTCACGACACTCCGTGACGCCGCCGCGCGCGCCAACGTGCTCTCCGCCCTCGCCGCCCTGGCCGGCGGCTGCGCCGACGCGGACCCGGAGAGCTTCGTCGGCCGCGGCCATGCGCCCGCGGTACGGGCGGCCGCGCAGCGCTGGTGGTTTGCCCTCGATGAAGCGAGCCCGGCCCGCCGGGCCGCGCAAACGCGCTGCCTTCGGGAGGCCCTCGACAGCCGGCTGGCCGCCACCTGCGCGGCCCCGGAGCTTCCGTCCCTTGGGCCGAACGCCGACGTCTTCGCCTACGGTCTGGACGGGCGCACGCTACTGCCGCGCACGCTCGTGGCGCTACACCTGGCCGATGGAACCGTGCTCGTCGGCAGCACCGACGCCAGCGGACGGCTGGTCGTCGAGGACGCACCGGAAGGGACGCTCCGCCTCGAGGACCCGCTGAGCACGCCGCTCGAGCCATGACCTCCCGCGCTGCCCTCGCGCTCGTGCTCGCGCTCGGCTGCGCGCACGTCGACGCCGGCCGCAACGGCGTCGACAACATCGCCTTCGACGGCGTCGACGCCGTCGATGAGTACGCGCTGAGGGCCTGCCTCGCGACGCGAGAGCGTTCGCGCCTTCGCCTGACCCTCGGGCCCACCACGGAGCCCGAATGCGGAGAAGCGCCCTTCACGGCGCGCCGCCTCTCCCTCGGGCTCTGGCGCTGGCCCTGGTCCGACTGGCCGCTCTTCGACCGCTCCGTTTTCGAGCGCGACCTCCAGCGCATCGAGCGCTGGTACCGGGCGCGAGGCTACTACGACGTGCGCGTCGGCGAACCCGAGGTCTCGCCGCCGAGGGCCTCCCGGAACGACCGACTTCCCTCAGCGGAGGAGGCCGGCGTCGAGGGAGACGCCGAGGCGAGCTCACCGTGCCAGCGCCGGGACGGCGAAGGCTGCCGCGTCCGCCTTCGCATCCCCATCGAGGAGGGGGAGCCGGTGCGCGTCCGGCGCCGGGACCTGAGCGTGGACACGCCTCGGCGCCGAGCCGCGCGCGGCGAGCCCGGCGGCCGCCGGGATCCCGTGGCCGACGACGCCAGCGGAGCCCGGGAGCGCATTCGCCAGGCCCTTCGAGATGCCTGGACCTTCTCCCGTGGCGACATCTTCGACGAGGCGGCCTACGACGCGACGAAGCGAGCGATGCTTCGTCGTCTGCACGATGCGACCTACGCCTGCGGCGAGGTGCGCGGCGACGTCCTCATCGACCGTGAGCGACGACGCGCCGAGGTGGACGTGCGCGTCGTTCCCGGCCCGGCCTCCTTCGTTGCCCGCGTCGACGTGCTCGGCGCCGAAGGCGACTACCCGGACATCGTCCGGGCCGTCGCGGACCTCGAGCGCGGCGACCCCTTCCGGGAGAGCGACCTCGCCGGCGCCCAGCGCGCCATCTTCGCGCTCGGCGCCTTCGCCTCCGTCGACGTGGTGGGCATTCCGCGGCGGCAAACCCTCCGCGGCGATGCGGACGCCGCGCCGCAGACCGTCGACGAGGCCGCCCTCGCGCCGCGCCTCGAGTCCCTCGACAGCCTCGAAGCGCGCATCGATGGGGACGACGAAGCGCAAGGGCGCTGCACCGGCGAGGTCGACGTCGTGATCCGCGTCCGCCGGGGCCGGCGCGTACGTTACGGCCTGGGCGGCGGCCTGCAGGTGGGCTCGACGGCCGTGGGCACGGCGCAGCAGTTCGACCAGCCCTTGTGGGACCTGCATCTCCTCGCCTTCATCGAGGACCGGGACTTTTTCGGCGGCCTTCGGCGCCTCCGCGTGGAAGAGCGGCCGCGACTCATCTTTCGCAACGCCTTCCCGGAGGCGACGGACCTCGCGCCGGGCAACGACCTCCGCGTGCAGTTCACGCAGCTCTCCTTTCTCGAGGCACGCACCTTTCTGCTGGTCGGCGGTCGCTACGACCTCGGACCGGACCCGAACGAGCTTGACGAAGCGCTCTTCCGGCATCTCGTCGACGGGTCCATCGGCCTTCGCCGAAGCTTCTTCGACGGTCGGCTCACGCTGAGCGGCGGCGTTCACGCGAACGCCTATCAGCTCTGGCGCCAGGAGGACGCGGACGAGCAGGACCGCAACTACCAGGTGCTCTTCCTCGAGCAGCTCGTCGAGCTCGATCTCCGCAACGACGCGGTCCGGCCACGGCTCGGTCTCTACGCGAGCGCCGAGCTGCACGAGGCGGCCTTTCTGAGCTTCGACTACCTCCGCTTCATTCCCGACCTGCGCGGCTACGTGCCCCTCGGGCCGCTCGTGCTCGCGGCGCGCATCCGGCTCGGGCTCTATCGCATCTTCCGCGCGGATGCGGGTCTCGACCCCGCAAGCGCGCAGCTCGGCCCGCAGCCCTACCGGCTTCGCGCCGGTGGGCCGAGCAGCCACCGCGGCTTCGTCGCCGGCTTCTTGGGAGACCCGGCCATCGAGAGTACGGGCAGCGCCGAAGACCCGGACTTCGCCATCAACAGCGGCGGCCAGCGGCGCTGGGAAGCGAGCGTGGAGCTCCGCGCACCGCTCGGCGGGGACTTCGACCTCGCCCTCTTCGGCGACATGGGCGACGTGAACCGCGAGGCGCGCTTTCGCTTCCGGAACCTGAACCTCGCGCTCGGCGGGGGCCTTCGCTACCGCACGCTCGTCGGCCCGATTCGCTTCGACGTGGGGTGGCTCGTCCCCGGCGCGGCGGTGGTGGGCTCCCCGGGCCAGACCGGCGCCGAAGGACGTCGCGCGTCGCTCTTCCCCAACGGCATCTTTCGCTTCAACGGCGCCGTGCACATCTCCATCGGAGAGGCCTTCTGATGGGGAAGCGCGTCGCCGGTGGCCTGCTCCGCGCGCTGCTCCTCGGCGTGCTCGCCGTGGCCAGCCTCCTGGGCAGCGTCACGCTCCACGGCCGAACACGCGTGTTCCGGCGCCTGGCCCGGGCTCAGCTCGACCCGCTCATCAGCGCCCAGATGGCCGGCACGCTCCGCCTCGGCGAGATCGTGGAGCTCACGCCCTGGGGCCTCCGCGCGCGCGGCGTCGAAGTGGACGACCCGCAAGGCCGCCGCGTGATTCGCGGCGAGGAGGTCCGCGTGGTGCTCGACCCGTGGGCGCTCCGCTCCCTCTCGCTCCACTTCACC
Source organism: Myxococcota bacterium (assembly GCA_039814655.1). Taxonomy (GTDB): domain Bacteria; phylum Myxococcota_A; class Polyangia; order Polyangiales; family Houyiibacteriaceae; genus CALCTH01. The sequence goes on from JBCCAW010000153.1 coordinate 3,276, forward strand.
CACGCGCGCATCCGCGGCGGCGAGCTCGTGCTTCACGAGGACGAGCCCGGCGACCCGAGCTTCCTTCGCGCCTTCGGTGCGCCGCTTAACGCCGACCCGACATCCGAGAGCGGCCTCGGCGCCATCGTCGACGACTGGCATATCGAGGACCTCGTCGTCCGCGGAACGCTCCTCGGCCTGAGAAACCTGCGCCTCGAAGACACGCAGGTGCACCTCCGCCTCGCCATCGCCGCGGAGAGCGCGTTCCCCATCGACCTGCGCGTCTTCTCCGCGTCGGGCACGCTGGTCTCACCGGTCGCCCATCCCGTACGGCTCGAGAACCTCGTCGCGAGGGTCCGCGACGACCCGGCGCTCGGCTCGACGCTCTGGGCGCGGCTCGCGAGCGAGGGCGCGGCCACCCCCGAGCGGCTGACGGCGACGCTGAGCTACGTGCAGCCCGAAGGGGCCGCCGCGGGTGCGGAGGAGGAGCTCGACCTGCGCCTCTACCTCGACCCCGTTCATACGGAGACCGTGGCCGACGCCGGCGCGGACTTCCTCGCGCCCTTCCGGGGCGCCGTGCGCGGGCAGCTACGGCTCGCCGGACCCACGGACGACCTGCGCATGACCGGTCGCCTCGACACGGCCGGGGGACCGCTCGGGCTCCGGGCGGGGCTCCCGAGCGAAGGGCCGACGGACCTCGACCTGGACCTGAGCGGGTTGCGCCTGGACGCGGTCTTGCGCGACGCGGAAGGTCTGCCGGCCCTGCCCGTGGAGGGTTCGCTCCGCCTTCGCGTGCCCGAGGCAGGGCCCGTCGCCCTGGAGCTCGAGACGCCACCGCTCAGGCTCTTCGGCCTCGCGATCCCCGCGCTGCGCCTCCGCGGCACGCTGGACGACGACGACCGCCTCCGCATCGAGGAAGCGGAGCTGAGTCTCGAGAGTGGGCGGGTTCGTGTCGCGGGCGTCGTGGACGAGGGACGCGCGATCCTCGACGTGGACGCCCGCGCAGACCGGCTCCAGTCAGAACCGATCGTGCGTTCGCTCGCGCCAGGGCTCGCCGGCGCCCTCGATGGCCGAGGCCGCGTGGAGGTCCCGCTGGACGGTGGCAGCGCCGCGGTCCGCGGACGCTGGGTGTTCACGAACGTCCGCTACGGCACGCTCCGCGTCGCCCGAGCCGTCGCCACCGGGCGCATCGCCGGGAGCGATCTCGCGCGACCTGACCTCGACCTCGACCTCGAGATCCGTGGCGCGAGCGCCGGAGGCGTGCCCCTCGGCGACGGCACCGGCCGCATCGCGGGGTCGCCCACGGGCTACGATAGCGAGCTCGCCCTCGCGTCGGAGGTCCGGCGCCTCGGCATCACCGGACGCCTCGCGCTCACGGAGCGGGGCCTTCGGGCGTCTTTTCCGCGCGTGACCTTGGCCCGACGGGACGGACGGGGCTGGCTTCCTCTGAGCGGAGGCCTGGCGGTCCTGCTCGTCGATGGCGATCGCGTTCGCATGGAGGGCGCGGCGCTCGAGGGACCGGATGGGGCAATGCGCGCCGGCGGCACCGTGCGCATCGCCGGCGACGCCCCTCCGGAGGCTCTCTCCCTCGACGTGGACGGCCTGGACCTGAGCTCGCTCGCAGCCTGGACCGGGCTCGCCGAGCTCGAAGGGCTCGGCGGCATTCTCACGGGCGCCGCGACGCTCGAGGCGGCGCCGCTCGCGGGTCCCGCGCGGAGCCGGGTGCAGGCCGAGCTCACGCTGAGCGACGGCCGCGCCGGCACGGTGGAGGGCGTCGACGCCAACCTCCTCTTCGAGATCGCCGAGGGCAGGCTGCGCGCGGATCTGGACGCGAGCCGGCGCGAAGGTCCGGGGCGCATCGACGGGACCCTCGAGGGCTTCCTCCCCGATGAAGGCACGCTCCTCGATGCGCTGCCGCGAGCCACCTACACGCTCGACGCATCCGTGAGAGACGTGGACTTGGCGCGGGCCGCGGCCCTGGCGGGTGTGCCCGACCAGGTGCGGGCGGGCGTCGGGAGCCTCGAGCTGAACGCGAGCGGCGACCTCTCGGTGTTCGACTTCACGCTCCGCGCGAGCGTCCCCACGCTCGAGCTCGCGGACCCCGGTCTCCCGCGCCTCGGAGGCGATGTACGCGCGCGCTTTCGCGGCGGCACGCTCAGCACGCGCCTCGTCGTCCAAGATGACGCCGGGACGCTGGTGGAGGGCGAAGGGTCCATCGCCACCATCGACCCCGTGGCCCTGCTTCAGCATCCGGAACGCATCGCCGACACGTTGCAGACGCAGATCTGGCGCCTCGCGCTCCTCGTACCGCAGCGCCCCCTCGCGTCGCTCCCGGAGCTGATCCGCGACGCCCTGCCCGGCGCCGACGCGCTCGTGGGCTCGGCCACGCTCTCCCTCGCCGGCGGCGCGCTTCGCACCCGCGCCGACCTCGTGACCACGCTGGCCTACGACGGGGACCTGGAAGAGACCTGCGGCACGCCCTCGAGACCTCGCGCGGTGTTGCGCGGCACGCTCCGGGACACGCGCCTCGACATCGCGGTGCGTGGCTTCGCCGGGGGACGACCGGTGCTGGAAGGCGCCTTCGAGAGCGAGCTCCCCTTGGACGACTGGATCGCGGGCGGCGCGGCGGAGGTGCCGGTTACCGAAGGCGCGCTCCGCCTCGTCGGGGCGGAGGCCGAGGCGCTGCCCGGGCTCTGCCGCGTGCTCTCGGGTCCCCTCGACGGCGAGCTGCTGGTGGACGCGCTCTTCTCCGACGCGCCCCGCTTCGCGCTTCAGGCCCGGAGCGATGGCCTTCGGCTCCGGCGTCTCGCCGTGCGAGGACGCGGCGAGAGTGCGCGCCTCGAGCTGGCCGAGTCTACCGAGCCCCTCACGCTCGCCCTCGAGCTGGAGCTCGACGACGACTGGGTACGCGGCGGCGCCGTGGCGGGCTTTGGCGACGAAGGCCAGCTCGACCTCCGGGGTACGCTCCCGGTGCTGAGCTCCCACGAGGGCATCACCATCGACGAGAGCCGAACCACCTTCGTGGACGCGCGCTTTCGCGAAGTACCGCTCGCGGTGCCGCTCTTCAGTGTCGCGAGTCTCGGCGAAGTCGGCGGCGTGCTCGACGGCGTGGTGACCGCCTCCGGGCCCGGTCTCCGGCCGAGCCTCGCCGGAGAGCTACGCCTGAGCCGCGGCCGCAGCGCCCTCGTGGACATCGGCCAGCGCCTCGAAGACGTCGAGGGTCGCCTCGTCTTCAGCGACGACCACATCGCGCTCCAGGGGCTGCGCGCCCGGGACGGGGATGGCCTGGCCCGGGTGGCCGGAGAAGTGCTGATGCGTGGGTTTTTGCCCACGGGCTTGGACCTCCGCCTCGACGCTGACGCCTTCCCGGTCCGGGACGAAGGCTCCATCGTGGCTCGCATCACGGGTGCCGCGGACCTGCGCGCGGCGCTGTCGCTGGACCTGGGCCTCGACGCGGACGTGAGCGGTTCCCGGCTGAAGGGCGAGCTCATCGTGGACCGCTTGACCGTGGCCATCCCCGAGGGCGAGAGCCGAAGCCCGCAGGAGCTCGTCCCGCATCCGGACGTTCGCGTGCTCGGGCAGGAGCCGGCGCGCCCTGCCGGCGAGCCCTTCCTCGTGTCGCTCCGGGTCCTCGCCGAGGACCCCATCGAGGTACGAAGCAGCGCCTTTGACGCGACGGCGCGCGCCGCGCTGGACGTGCTCGTTCGCGAACCGGACTTTCGCGTCGCTGGCGTGGCCAGCGTCGAAGGGGGCACCTTCGAGATCTTCTCGAGCCGCTTCACCGTGCAGCGCGGCGCCCTTCGCTTCGACGGCGGTCCCGCCATCGACCCACTCGTGAACCTCGTCGCCGTTCACGAGCTCATCTCCCGTCCCGGCGAAACGGTGACCATCACCGCGTCCGGGCGCCTCTCGGACCCGCAGGTCACCTTCGCGTCGACGCTCACGAACGACCCCGTGCAGGTGATCACCCTCCTCGTCGGCGGCGACGTCACGGACGAGGGCCAAGCTGAGGCGCAGGACCAGACGCAGAGCTTCCTCCTCGGCGTCGCTGCCGGCGTCCTCACGCTCAGCCTCCGCGACGAGCTCGGCGGCTTCTTTCCCCAGGTCGGCCTCCAGCTCGACGGCGACGGTACGACCCGCGTGAGCACGCGCGTGTCCTTCGACGAGCAGCTCCCGGAACGGCTCCGGCGCATCGTGCGTGCCGTCTATCTCGAGGGCTTCTTCTTCAGTGAGAGCACCGAAGGGAGCGCCGGGGCCAACCAGAGCGGCCTTGGCTTCGTCCTCGAGGTGCTCTTTCCCCGGAGCATCGTGAACACGAACACGGTGACCACGCAGGGCACCAACTTCTCCGTGGACGTGACCTGGCAGCCCTGAGTTTGTGGCGCCCCAGGGGCCTCCGGCGCATGCTCGCGCCATGAGTCGCAGCTACTTCGGCACCGACGGAATCCGGGGCCTCGCCAACGCGGGGAACATGACGCCGGAGGTGGCCTTCCGCATCGGCGCCGCCGTGACCTATCTGGCGCGGGAGCGCCTCGCGGCTGCGTCGGGCCGGCGAGCCCACGTGCCGCGCGTGGTCATCGGAAAGGACACGCGGCTCAGCGGCTACCTCTTCGAGACCTCCATTGCGGCGGGCGTGTGCTCGCAGGGCGGCCGCGTGCTTCTGAGCGGACCGCTCCCCACACCGGCCATCGCGCACCTCACCACGGGCATGCGCGCGGACGTCGGCGTGGTGATCAGCGCGTCGCACAACCCCTACTACGACAACGGCATCAAGCTCTTCGGCCACGACGGCTTCAAGCTGCCCGACGCGCAGGAGGAGGCCATCGAGGCGCTCCTCGAGGGCGACACGCTCGACGGAAAGCGGCCCACGGGCACGCGCGTAGGCTCTGCGGAGCGCGTGGACGACGCCCCCGGGCGCTACGTAGAGGCGGTCAAGCACAGCTTCCCTTCGGACCTCACGCTCGATGGCGTGCGCGTCGTCGTCGACGCCGCCCATGGCGCCGCCTACCGCGTGGCGCCGGCGGTCTTCCGCGAGCTGGGCGCCGAGGTCGTGGCCGTTGGCGTCACGCCGAACGGGCGGAACATCAACGACAAGGTCGGCGCGCTCCACCCGGAGGCCGCTGCTCGGGCCGTGCGGCGAAAGAAGGCCGACGTGGGCATCGCTCTCGACGGCGACGCCGACCGGCTGATTCTCGTCGATGACGAGGGCGAGGTGGTCGACGGAGACGTGGTGATGGCGCTCTGCGCCACGCGCATGCTTCGGAAGCGCACGCTACGGAAGAAGACCCTCGTGGCGACGGTCATGAGCAACCTGGGCCTCGAGCGGGCCGTGGTCGCGGCGGGCGGGCGGCTCCTTCGCTGCGCCGTGGGCGACCGCAACGTGGTCGCGACGCTCCGGAAGCGCGGCCTCGCCTTTGGCGGCGAGCAGAGCGGCCACCTCGTGTTCCTGGACCACGCCACGACCGGCGACGGCACGCTCGCCGCGCTGCAGGTGCTGGCGCTCATGCTCGAAGAGGGCCGCCCGCTCTCGGAGCTCGCGAAGGAGGCCATGGAACGCGTGCCGCAGGTGCTGGTCAACAAGCGCTTCGAGCAGCGTCGCCCCCTCCAGGCGATGCCTTTGACGCGAAAGGCCACGAAGGCGCTCGAGACGAAGCTCGGCAAGAGCGGCCGCGTTCTCGTTCGCTGGAGCGGAACGGAGCCGAAGCTCCGGGTCATGGTCGAAGGCGAGGACACGGCGAAGATCCGGGCCGCGGCGGAGCGCATCCTGCACGTCGCCGCGCGAGAGCTCGCCGGCTGAGGGCGCGAGGCCTACTCGACGGTGACCGCCGGTGGATCGATGGCGGCGACGTCGACGCCCTCGGGCAGACCGAGCACCCGGAGCGGCACCTTCGACCCCGCTTCGGCGCTCGTGAGGTCCGCCTCCACCTCGACGGCCTCGGCGTCCACGCCCTCGACCAGCGCGACGGGACCGGCGATGCGGAGCACCACGCGGGAGGGCTGGATCCGCAGCTCGGAGCGCCGCCCGCTCTCGCCTTCCGGGCGCCGGGGCACGACGGTGACCGCCCCCAGGCGCCGCTCCCGGCGTTCCACGGCCACGCGCACGGTGACGGTGATCGGGTCCTCACTCGCAAAGCGCGAGCGCTCCGGCGCGGGGGCGAGGGGCACGCGGAGCGCGCGATCCCCCACATCCAAGGTCGAGAGATCGATGGGCGCCGTCAGCAGGCGATCGAGGTCCCGGAGGCTGCTCCGGGGCCCCGCGATGTTCATGGAGAGCGGCTGAACACGCGGCGGCTCCAAGAGCACGAGCCCCGCGGGAAGCTCGCCGGTGAGCTCCGGCTCGATGGGCAGCACACGCTCGATGCGCTCGGCCCAGCGGAGCGGGACGGAGGCTGGTGCGATCTGCGAGAGCTGAACGCTTGCCGGCACGTCGAAGTCGTCTTCGGCGAAGTAGTAGTACTGCAGCGAGGTGTCCGTGAGATCCATGGTCACGGTGAGCTCTTCCGGACGGATGGCGTTCACCTGCGAGCGGCTGCCCCGGAGCGTGAGACGAACGCGCTCCGGCACATCACTGACGAGGATCTTGGCGTCGGTCTCTCCGGGGAGCGCCACGGCCACGTCGACGAAGACGCTCCGCTGCGCATCCTCGGCGCCGCGCACCATGCTGAAGAGCGCGATGGCGACGAAGAGGCTCGTGAGCTTGAGGCCGAAGTTGTGCGTGACGACCTCCCGGAGCGAACGGCGGCCGCCGCTCATCCCGTCGAGTCCTCGGCGGCCCCGCCCCGGGCCGTCGCCAGCGCCGTGGTCGTCGTGGCGCCGGTCTCTTCGGACACGGACTCCGGCGGTACGAGCGAGGGCCGGCTTCGGCGTCGCGCGCGCTTCGCCGTGTCCGAGCCGAGCCGCACCGGGGCGTGGTCCTGGCGGTAGAAGAGGCCGAAGAGCGCCTCACGAAGGGACGCAGTGTCGAGGTTGCGAACGATGTTGCCGTTAAAGCAAAGCGACGTGGCCCCGCGCTCTTCGCTGACCACGATGACGACGGCGTCGGTCTCCTCCGAGATGCCCAGCGCCGCCCGGTGCCGAGCGCCGAGCGTTCGGTCCCGTCCCGCGTTGCCGGCCAGAGGTAGGAACGCCCCGGCCTGCCACACGCGACCGTCGCGGATCACCGCGGCCCCGTCGTGCATGGGGTTTTCGAAGCTCGGGATGAACACGCTGTAGAGCAGCTCCTTGGTGACGGCCGCGTCCAGCACCGTCCCCTTGTCGACGAACTCGTCGAGGGCCGCCTGACGCTCGAAGACCACCAGCGCCCCGATGCGCTTCTGCGCCAGCTGCGTGGTGGCCTTGATGACCTCCTCGAGGACCTCCGTCTCCCGGGCCGTTCGCGGGCCACGAAAGAGCGGCCCGCGACCTACGCGCATGAGCGCCCGTCGAATGTCCGACTGGAAAATCACGACGACGACGAGGACGAAGTAGGTGACGAGCGAGTCGAGGAGCGTCCAGACCGTCACGAGGCCGAGGTTCTTCGCCAGCAGGTAGCCGATGAAGAGCAGCACGAGGCCCGCCGCCATCTGCATCGCGCGCGTGCCCTTGAGGAGCACGAGGCCCGCGTAGACCAGGCTCGCTACGATGCCGATGTCCAAGGCGTCGCGAAGCACCTCCCAGGGAGAGCGCTCGAAAAAGCCGCGGAGGCCCAGCCAGAGGTCGAGGAAGAGGCCACTGACGAAGTCCATCAGGCTGTACTGTAGAGCACAGTACTGCTATACCGTGCCTCCGGGTAGAAGC
>JBCCAW010000209.1:0-9208 GCA_039814655.1 Myxococcota bacterium
CTGGAGCATGGCCCGCGGCGACTCCTTGCCCGGCTTGCCCAGGAAGCTGAAGCGGTAGCCGCTCGAGGCGCCGAAGAAGGTGAGCACGCCGCCGGGGCTGAGGAGCTGGAAGGTGCGGCTGAAGGCCCGCTCGCCCGCGTGGCTCACGGCGTAGTCGACGGGGCCCTGTTGCTGCACGTCGGCCACGAAGTCCGCGCCGGCCTGCTCCCAGGCCGCCCACTCGCTCGCGTCGTCCGGCACCGGCGTGAAGATGGAGGCCCAGCGCGGGTCCTTTCGGTTCACGGGCTGGCCGCCATAGCTGCGCACGCGCTCGGCGCGCGCCTCGGAGCTGACCATGCCCACCACGTCGAGGCCCGTGGCCCGCGCGCCGCGCAGGCACTCGAGGCCCGTTCCCGTCGAGGCGCCCTCCACGAAGAGGCGCTTGCTGGGCTGAATGTCCAGAGTGGTGAAGAGCGCGCGGTGAATGGTGCCCGCGTTGAGCCCGTAGGAGCCGGCCTCTTCGAGGGTCTGGCTCGCGAGCTTCTTGTGGAGCTGCGGCCCCTGCACCGTGAGGAACTGGGCGTGGCTGCCGTCGTTCCGCTCGTAGCCCTGGATGCGAAAGTCGGCGGCCATGGGGTCGAGGCCCTGGTCCGGGCTCATCAGCTCGCTCTGGCCGGAGTAAATGGTGACCAGGTCGCCCACGCTGACGCGGCCTTCGCGCACGAGCTCCTCGCCCAGGCGCACCACCAGCGCGCAGCCGCCGGAGCCCGTGACGTGCACGTCGACGTCCCGCGGGTCGAAGGGCGAGACCGGGATGCCCGTGATGGCCCAGATGTCGTTGTAGTTGATCTCACTCGCCAGCATGAAGACGAGGGCCTCGCTCGGGCCGGGCTCCGGCGTGGGCACGACGACGAGCTTCTCGGCGTCCTTCGGGTCGCCATGCGCCGGCGCGGCGCTGACCGGGTCCCGGGGCACGCCGAGCGCGTACATGTAGGGCGGCACCGGCGTGACGCCGGGGTAGAAGCCGCGCGCGAGGGGAATCAGCTGGCCTGCGTCCTCGAGCTGCTTGCGCGTGGCCTCGTCCGCGTCGGGCGGAAAGGCCGCCTCGCGAAGCGGGAGCGGCGCGCTCCGCCGCTCGAGGAAGGCGCGAATGCCCACGGGTCCGGCCCCCGGGTCGACGATGGCGTCGGCGAAGGCCTGGCCCTCCGCCGCGAGGCCCGCGGTCTGGCCCTCCTTCAGCCCGGTCTCGAGGGCGGTGAAGATGCGCGCGACGGCGCTGGCCCGACCGTTGGCTTCGGCCTGGGCGATGGGCGCGGCGAGCGGCGCGCGGAGGTCCGGCGCGGCGACTGGCTCCTCGAGGCCCGCGAGATAGGCCGCGCGCGCTTCCATGGCAGCGACCAGCGGCCCTTCGCCGTCGAGGTAGCTTCGGAGCAGCGCCACGGCGCGCTCGACGGGCCCCTCGGCGACCTCGGCGATGAGGCCGACCTCGAGTGCTTCGCGCGCCTCGAGGCCGCGACCGTCGATCATCATGCGCGCCGCGCGCACGATGCCGGCCTCGCCGTGTTTGGCGTGCAGGCGCCGCGTGAGGCGCTGCGTGCCGCCGTAGCCCGGGAGCAGGCGCAGGTTGATCTCCGGCTGGCCGAAGCGTGCGCCGGGGTCCGCCACGGCGTAGGCGCAGGCGAGCACGAGCTCGTTGCCGCCGCCGAGCGCCGGTCCGTTGACCGCCGCGATGACCGGCTTGGGCTTGCCTTCGGCGTCGCGGAGCCCCTCGAGCAGCCCGAAGGCCGTCTGCGCGGCGTTGGGCAGCGTCTGCGCGCTGTCCCGGTCGCCGGCTTCGCCGACCTCCATCAGCTCCTTCACGTTCGCGCCGGCCACGAAGGCCTTGCCTGCGCCGGTAACCACGATGCCCACCGTCGACGCCTCGCGGCCGAGCTGGTGGAGCATGGTGTGCAGCTCGTCGAGGGAGCGCTCGTTGAGGGAGTTCACCGGCGGCGCGTCGATGACGACCAGCGCCAGGTACTGGCCGGTGCCCGATCCCGCCGCAGTTCGGAGCTCGTGCCGCTCGACGCGGAGGTAGCGCGTGCGCTGCACGATCTTGCGCGCCTCGGCGAGCTGGCCGAAGGCGCGCCAGGCCTGGACGGCCTCGCGAATCTCGCCCACGGACTCCGGGTTCCGGAGCGTGGAGATGTCGCCCATGGGCAGGTCGAGGAGCAGCGCGCGGAGCGTGCGCCGCATGTACTTGCCCGAGCGCGTCTCCGGGAACTGGCTCACCACCAGGAAATCGCTCGGCACGGCCGTGACGCCCTTCTCCGTGCGCACGAGACCCTTGAGCCGCGCCAGATCGTCGTCGCTGATCTTCGCGCCCGGCGCAGGAATGACGAAGGCGATGGGCGTCTCGCCCTTCTGCTCGTCCGGCGCGCCGACGACGACGGCGTTGCCGACCGGCGAGTCCGGCCGGAGCACCTTGTCGCGGAGGATGGCGCCCTCGATCTCCTCGGTGCCGATGCGGTGGCCGGACACGTTGATGACGTCGTCCGAGCGGCCGTGGAGCGTGAAGGCGCCGTCCTCGTGCTGCCGCGCGTAGTCGCCCTGCGTGTAGGTGAAGCCGCCGGACCACTTGTCGAAGTAGACCTCGGTGAAGCGGCCGAGGTCGCCGCGCCAGGCGTCCGTGCCGAGCTTGTCCGCGTCGCCCCAGATGGTCTTGGCCAGGTAGGGGTAGGGCCGCGTGACGACGAGCTCGCCCTTTTCGCCGACCTCGGCCTGGCGCCACTCGGTGGCCCGGCCGGCTTCGTCCCGCGCCGTGGCGACGCGCACTTCGGCGTCGATCCACGGGAGCGGCCAGGTCTTCGCATCGGCCTCGAGATCGAAGACGTCGCCCCAGGGGCAGGTGAAGACGACGCCGCCGTGCTCCGTGGCCCAGTAGGAGTTGATGTAGCGCTCGCACACCTCGTCCATGGCGAACTGCTGCACGGCGGGGCTGACGGGCTCGGCGCAGAAGGTCGCGACCTTGAGCGACGACATGTCGTAGGCGGCCATGTCGGCGGTGGAGGCCGGGTCCGTCATGACCGACTTCAGGAAGGTGGAGCCGGCCTTGAAGATGGTCGCGCCGTGGCGGGCGATGATGGAGCTGAAGCGCCCCGCGTGCGGGAAGAGCGGAGAGCCCTCGGCGACGATGGAAGTGATGCCCATCGCGAGGGGCGCGCCGATGAGGTAGCTCTGCCCGGTGATCCACCCCGGGTCGGCGATGACGTAGAGGCGGTCGTTCTCCTCGGCGCCGAAGACCGTGCGCATGGTGTGCGCGACGCCGCTCAGCCAGCCGCCGTGGCCGTGCACCACGCCCTTCGGCTTCCCGGTGGAGCCCGAGGTGTAGATGATGAAGCAGGGCCAGTCGGAATCGACGGGCAGCGCCGGGTGCTTGGCGGCGAGCGCCGCGTAGAGCGCGGTGTCCTCCGCGCCGGTGTCCTCCGCGCCGGTGTCCTCCGCGCCGGTGTCCTCCGCGCCGGTATCGTCCAGCGCCTCCACATCCGGCCCGAGCACGGCCTCGCGCGCGGCGGCGACCAGGTCGTGGGACCACTGGTCCCGGGGCTGCACGACGATGTCCTGGCCCGTGTAGCGAATGACGACGACGGTCTCGACGTCGTGCGTGGCTTCGGCCAGCGCCCGGGCGACGGCGGTGCGCACCTCGGCGCTCCGCTCGGCGGTGATCGCCTCTTCGTCGCGGAGCCCCTGGCCGAGCTCGCGCATCACGTCCGAACGCTCGACGGTGATCTCGCCCGCGAGGGCTTCGCCTACCTGCGCTGCGAGGCGCCCGGCGGCGTTGCCGAGGCCGGCGCCGGCGAGCACGCGCTCGAGGGCGGCGAGGGCCGTGGGCCGCGGGATGAAGTTGTCGAGGGCGACGTCGGTGAAACGCTCCTTGTAGGGAACGACCTCCGCGTTGCGGTAGCCGCCGTCGGCGGTGATGACGATCTTGGCGCCGGCGTCGTAGATGCGGTCGGACAGCGTCTTGGCGCTGAAGCCGCCGAAGACCGGCGTGTAGATGATGCCGAGGCGCTTGGCGGCCTCCGTGTAGTAGAGCTGCTCGAGAATGTTCGGCAGGTTGAAGGCGACGCGGTCGCCCTTGCCGAGGCCCAGGCGCGCGAGCACCTCGGCGCGCACGACGGTCTCGACGAAGAGCTTCCGGTAGCTGACCGTCTCCTGCACGACGGGCCCGCCCTTGCCGCCGTTCTTGGACGGGTCCCAGCGGTCGCCCTCGAAGAGGAAGGCGGCGTCGGCGCCCTTGCCGGCGAGCAGATGCCGGTCGACTTCGTTGAAGCAGGCGTTGGTCTGCGCGCCGACGTACCAGCGGTAAAAAGGTGCGTCCGCGTCGTCGAAGGCGGTCGCCCAGGGCCGCCAATCGCTCGCCGGCGCGTCCGTGGCCGCTTCACCGGTCGCCGCGTCATAGCCGCTCCAGGCCCCGGTCGCCGGGTCGCGGCGCCACCATGCCTGGCGCCCGGCGTCGTACCAATGGAGCTCGGCCGAAGCGATGTCGCCGTGAAAGGTCCCGGGATCGCTCAGGGCCTTGGCGCGCGCCGCGCTTTCGTGGCTGGCGCTCGAAAGGCGCCCAAAGGTCTCCGTGCCTGCTCCGTCCGCCATGCTCGCTCCTCGGCCCTGCGGTCCGCGCTCGAAGAGAGCGCGAGCGCCGCGGGGCCCCATGCCAATGCAGGCGAACCGTGATGGATCGCAATACCCGCGGCTGGGGACAGCGGCGCCCGGCGCGCCGGCTACTGCGCCAGGCTGCGGCCGAAGCTCGTCGCTCCGGCGTCCGTGCGCGGGTTGTCGAGGGCGAGCGAAGGGGTGGCGCTCGGGGCGTCGCGACCGCCGTAGAAGACGAACACCCGGCCGGATTCGAGCGGTGAGCCCACGGCCAGGTCCGTGAAGCCGTCGCCGTTCGCGTCGAGCGTGCTCACTGGCGAGGGCGGCCCGCCGGAACCCGGGCGCGGGAGCCGCAGCTCGAGGGGCGTCTCCGGCAGACCCTCTTCCGTGCCGAGAAAGACGAAGGCCGCCTCGTCGCTGCGCGCGAGGCCCAGGCCCACGAAGACATCGAGGCGCCCATCGCCGTTCATGTCCCCCGGGGCTGCGATGGCCTCACCGAAGCGGTCGATGTCGAAGAAGCGCCGCGCCTGGCGCGAGGTCGCCGGCGCCGGCGACGCGCCGTCGGGGCTCCCCGGGTGAAGGAGCAGACGTCCGGGCTGGCGCTCCGCTCCGTCGCTCCCCGGCGACCCGACCAGCACGTCGGCGAGACCGTCGCCGTCGAGGTCGCCGCCGGCGATGACGAAGCCGTATTGAGCGCGCTCCCGCATCGCCGCGTCGTCCTCGAGGAGGCGAGACGCGCTGGCGTCCACGCCGGCGGCGCCTCCCGGATAAACGCGCACGCGGCCCTCGCCCACGAAGACCTCGAAGTCTCCGACGGCCACGTCCGGAAACCCGTCGCCATCGACGTCGCCGGGCCCGCCCACGGCTGCGCCAAAACCAGGCTCTCCGTCGTCCGCGGGGTCCCGCAGCGTCACGCTCGGTGACGTAGCGATGCCCGCCGCCTCGCCGAGATAGAGAAGCACCTCGCCTTCGTCGTCGCGCACCAGGAGGTCGGCGCGCCCGTCCCCGTCGACATCGCCCGGCGCGCCGACGGTGCCGAAGCGTCCACCGCGAAGCGCCCGCGGCGCCTCCAGAGTGGTGAGTGTCCCGCCGAGGCCATCGGGGCCGCCGAGGGCCACATACGCGCGTCCGACGCGCAGCCGGCCCAGGGCCTCGCCCGTCGCGCCGACGGCCAGGTCACCGAAGCCGTCGCCGTTCACGTCCCCGAGCGCGGCCACGGACAGCCCGAAGCCGCCGAGGGAGGCGGGCCGCGGGGAGCTCAGGACCACCGCCGGCGTGGAGGCAAGGCCCTCCGGCCCGCCGCGGTAGACGTACACGGCCCCGGCGGCCCCCGGGCCCGCCTCGCTCTGGTCCGGCGCGCCCACGGCGAGGTCGCCGTAGCCGTCGCCATCGAAGTCCTGGCGAAGCCGGCCGACGAGCAGATAGCGGGGCGCGGAGAAGGGCCCGCAGCCGCCTCCGTGGCAGGCCGCGACGCGCCACACGTAGCGTCGCCCGATGGGAGGCGTGCGTGCGACGGGCAGCGCGCTCGCGGGCCGAAAGCGCAACGCCTCGCCCGCGGGCGAGGGCTCTCCGGGCACCCGCGCGTCGACGACGGCCCCGTCGAAGGCGCAGCGCTCCCAGGGCCCCGCGGTGCACGCGGCGAATTGCACGCGATACCCCGTCGCGCCGGGCGCGGGCAGCCAGGAGACCCAGGGCCGGAGCGGCGCGTCCTCGGCGCGGTCCGTGGCGAAGGGGCTTCCGGTCATCGTGCCCAGCGCCGGCGCGCGAAGCGTCGGCGGGGCCGGCGGCGGACCCAGGTCGCGAGCCAGGTCCGAGGCGGCACCGTCCGGGCGGGCACCGTCCGCGGCGAAAACAGCGTCCGCGCCGAGGTCGCCGGGCCCTGCATCGCGCGCCCCAGCGTCGAAGGCGCCTCCGTCGCCCTCCGCATCGCCGGCGATCACGGAGCGTAAACATCCGGCGAGGGTCGCCGCCAGCAGGGCCAGGGCGAACCACCGGCGCGAGCTTCGCGGCGACGCGGTCACGGCGCGAGCCTACCCGCTGCACCGGGGCCGCGCCGGCCTTCGCGGCGCTCGCGCACCGCGCATGCTAGGCCGCGTCCATGAGCTCGCCGGAAGATCGGCGCGTCGCGGAGCTGGCGCAGCGCGTGCGAGAAGACGTCGCCACGGACGCGGAGCGCGAGGAACTCGCGCTCTACGAGGCCGAGTCCGAGCAGGTACAGGTGCTCGCCGTCCGCGCCCGGGAAGAGTCCGAGCTCGGCCGCGGCTGGCTCGCCCGCTACGCCGGTGACCGGCGCCTGGTGGCGTTGGAGAACTCCCGCGTCGTCCGCGCCGAGCGGGCCGTCGGCGTCGCCCTCGTCACCGGCGGCTTCTTCGCCACGCTGGTGGTGCCCGTCGTCGGTGTCCCGCTCTTGATTGCGGGAGCCGCCGTCCTGGGCTGGTCCGTGATTCGAATCGCCGCGCGTACCGCAGGGCGCGACCCCTACGACGAAGTCGAGGAATAGGAATGTCCCAGCAGCTCATGCGCACGCCCACGGGCGCCGCTTCGCTTTTGATGAGCACCACCGACTCGCTTCCCGGGTACCGCATCGTGCGCGTCCTGGGCCTGGCCCGCGGCAACACGGTGCGCGCTCGCAACGTCGGGCGCGATTTTCTGGCCGGCCTCAAGTCCGTGGTCGGCGGTGAGGTTCGCACGTACACCACCATGCTCGCTCAGTCGCGCGAGCAGTCCGTCGACCGGCTCAAGGCCCACGCCCTCGAGCTCGGGGGCAACGCCGTCGTCGGCATGCGCATCACCACCTCCACGGTGATGCAGGGAGCCGCGGAGATTCTCGCTTACGGCACGGCGGTCGTCGTCGAGCCTGAATAGGCCCGCGCGCCGCCGCTGCGCCGGGGCCTCGCGGTCCCCGGCCGCGCGGCGGCTGAGAGTCTGCGTCGACGTCGATCTCCGAGGAGAGTGGCTCCGAAGGCCTCGAGCTCGGGCGCCAACTCTGGGGAGCGGTGTTCCGTCCAAGCCGCTCGGCCCACCGAGCAGCGGCGTCGAAGGTGCAGTCGCGCCACTCCCCGTCGGGACAGGCGGCGAGTCTCCAGATACGGATGAAACGTAGCACCCTGGCGCACCGCAAGCGGACGCCCCCGCCGGCGGACCGGCGGGGGCGTCTTTCCGTGGCAGAGGGTTAGAGCTCGAACTCGACCTCGACCACCACCGGGTTGCCGGCCGCGGTCTCGACGAGGACGGTGCCCTGGGTGATCCCGGTGAAGGAGCAGCTTCCGTTCGCGGCGAGGTAGGGGGAAGCGACTCCCGCCATCAGCGGCGCCCCCGGTACGACGACCGTGAGCGAATTGCCCGTGCCAACGCTGGGGGCGCTGTCGATGGTCATCAAACCCGACGCATCGAGCACCTCGAATCCGGGGTCGCTGTCGTGCGTCGAGAGGACTACGCCCCCGCGTTGCAGGAGGTCGGTCAGCGGCCCGGTGAACGCGACCCCCGCCGCCCGCAGCGGCCCCGTGGATCCGTCCTCCTGCTCGGCGATGACGAACACGTCGACGCTCGGGGTGAGCACGCTGGTAGTGCGCGTGCTGTCGCTCAGCCGCGTGAACGTCGCCGTGCGTCCCGCCGCCGCCAGCTGGTCCGTGATGATGGTCTCCATGCGGGCTACCTCGCCGTCCGGGCTCGTGTCCGCGAACTCGTCGTAGATGACGATCTCGATGCTTCCGGCCTCGCGCGTCCGAAGCACGGCGTTTCCGAGGATCCGATCCACGTCGGGGTTGGAGGAGAAGTAGTCGTGCCCGATGAGCTCGATGAAGCCCGGCTGAGCCTCGCAGATGCCCGCGGCGCAGGTCTCGGATGCGCAATCGCTGAAGACCGTGCACGCGAGGCCGCCGAGGCAGCCGTCGCAGGTGGCCCCGCCGCAGTCCACGTCGCTCTCGCCGGCATCGAGCGCGCCGTTGCCGCAGGTGGCGGGCAGACAGACTGCGTCCCGGCCGCAGAGGGCCGAGGTGCAGTCGGCGTCCACGTCGCAGCGAAGCGCGTCCGCGCAGGCTCCGCAGGTGGCGCCCCCGCAGTCGACGTCGGTCTCGTCCTGGTTGGTGACGCCGTCGGTGCAGTCGCCAGGCAGGGCAATCTCACCGTCCGCGCCGTTGCCGCCGCGACGGCCGTCGTCGCCGCCAAATCCACCGGCCACGTCGAACTCGGCCTCCGTGAGGTCCATGAAGCGGCCCGCGTCGAGAATGACGGTGCCGCCGGAGCCGCCGCCACCGTCGCCGCCGGAGCAGGTGCTGTCCCCGCCCTCGCCGCCGCCGACGTCGATGCGGCCCGTGACCACGAGGCGCCCGGAGGTCTGGAAGAAGACCGTGCCGCCGCCGCCGCCGCCTCCGCCGCCGCCGTCGTCGTCGGCGTCCGCCGTGCCCCTCGGCGTGTCGTCGTCGACGGAGCCGCCGCCGCCGCCGGAGCCGCCCTCGAGCGTCATGAGCGCGCTGTAAGCGATGCCGGCGCTGCCGCCGGTGCCGAGAGCGCCCCCCGAGTCGTCGCCCACTTCACCCGCGGTCAGGTGCCCGGCGCCGCCGCCGCCGGCGTCGTCGCCGACGCCGGCGCCACCGAA
>JBCCAW010000855.1:0-1614 GCA_039814655.1 Myxococcota bacterium
CTAACCGAACTAACTTCGACCGAAAAAGCCAGTGGTTTCGGCGTCGCCCGCTTTGGCTCGTCCGCGCCTAGGTAGCTGGCTTCCGGCGAAAAGATCGCAAATTCGGTTACTTGGCGGACCGCAGGGGTTGGTTCGGTTAGTCGGGTCCGTCCCCTCAGGGCCAGCCCTGGGTGGGGAGGCCGCCGGAGCGCGCGAGGGCGAGCAGGTCCATGCTCACGGCGACGAGGCCATGGACCAGGAGCCCGCCCCAGAGGCTTCGCGTGCGGGCGGCCAGGGTCCCGAGGAACACGCCGGCGAAGATGGCGCCGAGGGTCTCGGGCACGGCCTTGCCAAAGTGGATCATCACGTAGGGGACCATGGCCACGAAGATGGCGTTCGCGCCGAGGGCCCGGTGCGTACTTCGGAGCAGCCAGCCGCGAAAGAAGAGCTCGAGGCCGAAGAACTGGGCGAGGTAGAGCGCTTCCCAGATCACGAGGTCGGCCCAGCTCCGGCCGGCGCCGCGGTGAAAGGGGTAAATGGCCTGAAAGGTCTCCGTGCCACTCAGCGGAAGCACGAAGGCCATCACCACGGCGTAGCTGAGCAGGTAGATGGGCAGGTGCTCGCGAAAGCCCTCGGTGCCGAGGTGCTGGTCCCGGAGCCGCTCCCCCATGAGCCACATCACCGGGAGCGGAAAGAGCACGAAGCCCGCGACCCGCCACAGCGCCCACCAGGCATGCGTCGCGAGCTCGGCCCAGGGATGCCAGCGGTGAAACTCGGTGAAGAAGGTCCCACCGAGCGGCCCCGCCGCCTCCGCATCCGCCAGCGCGTCGCGAAAGCGCCAGAAGTCCTGGGGCATGCCGTAGGCATCCATCAAGGTCAGGAAGGTCGCCGCCGCGACGAGGACGAAGAGCGGCCGGCGGTCCGGCGCGCTTCGAGCGTCGCGCTCCGCGGCGGCGTCTTCGTCGAGCCTGGCCCAGACGTCGAGGAAGAAGCGCCGGACGAAGTAGCGCGGGTGGAGCTCGCGGCGAAGGTCCACGCGCTCAGCTGGAAGCTTCCGCGGGCGTCGCCGCGAGAGTGGCGCCGCGCCGAAGCCGCGCGACGGAGCGCGCCTGGCCGAGGAGCACGAGGGTCTCGTAGAGGCCCGGGCTCCGGGTCCGGCCCGTCAGGGCGACGCGCGCGGGCTGGGCCACGTGCTTCATGGCCAGCTCTTCCTCCTCCATCCAGCGCGTGATGGCCGCCTCGAGGGTGGCCTCGTCGAAGGGCGCGGCGGCCTCCACGAGCCCCGCGAGGTGCGTGAGCCGCGGAGCGCTCGCCGGCGTGAGGAACTTGCGGCGCCCCTTGGCCTCGTAGCTGAGCGCGTCGTCCGCACGGAAGAAGTAGTCGAGGCCGTCGGCGAGCTCCGGGAGCGTGGTCGCGCGGAGCTTCACGGGGGCGATGGCGGCCGCCAGGCGCGGGTCCTCCGCGGCCACCTCGAGCCCGCGCTCGGCGAGGAGCGGAGCCACCAGCGATGCGAGCTCGCTGTCGCTTCGCTTCTCCCGCAAATGCGTGGCCTGCACGTGCTCGAACTTCTTCAGGTCGCTGCAATCCTCTGGCTGCAAAAGCAGAAACAGGATGATTTTCTGTTACGAGGTGTTC
>JBCCAW010000444.1:0-5097 GCA_039814655.1 Myxococcota bacterium
TCACCAGCGTGGCCCCGAGCGAGGCCTCGAGCGTCGACGGGTGGGAGGACACGTCGCAGAGGATGGCCCGGGCGCTCACCGAGAGCGGGTCGCCCAGGGGCAGGGGCTCGAGGCCTACGAGCACGTCGACGCGCGCGCCCCGGTGCTCGATGGCGCGCGCGGCGGTGTTCACGGCGAAGACCGGCCCCCGGCGCTGGGCTTCAGCCACGAGCGCTGCGTTTCCGTCGAGGCTCGGGCCCGCCGCGACGATGAAGGCCGGCTTCCCCTCCAGGGGCCGCGTCGCGGCGAGCGCGCCGACCTTCACCTTGCCCGGGAGCCGGTGCACGTTCGCGGCCAGCTGCTCCGTGCCGAGGCTCGCTCGATGGCGGCCCGTCTCGAACGCCTCGCGGGCTGCCGCGAGCCCCTGGCGGACGGGCTCGGCGCAGGCGGCGAGGAGGTCCGGGAAGAGCTTTGCGTAGCCCGCGCTCGTCACCAGCCGGGTCCCCTCCGGCCGCGCCACGGTCTGGCGTACGGCCGCGGCGAGCTCCTTGGGCGTGCTCGTCAGCAGGCTCCCGCGGAAGATCGGCGCGAGGGGGCCGCGGATCTGCGCCCGGAGCGCTGCCAGGGGTTCGTGCACCACCACGTGGCGCACGCCGAGCTCACGGAGCCGCGTGACCCGGTGGCCCGTGCCCCCGCCCACGAGCACCACGAGCTCGACGCCCTTGGCCTGCTCGCGGGTCATGAAAACCCGGGCCGAGGCGACCGGGTCTTCCGGGTCCTCCAGCCACACGCCACCCACGCGGGCGACGAGGTGACCGTCCACGGTCTTGGAGATCTCCAGCGGGACGCTGGACGCGGCTTCCGTGCTCGCCAGGGTCATGGGGCCTGGCGATGCAGGGATCGCGCCGAGGCCCCGGAGCCCGGCCGGCGCCGGTCCGACGGCGCGAGGCGAGCGCCGCGCGTCAGCGCTTTGACGCCGGGTCTTGGGCGGCTGACCTCAGCGGAGGCGCCTGAGACCCCGGGGCCCGAGCTCGTAGATGGGACCGGGGAGCTGGTCGTTCTCCAGGAGCACCTGCGGGAGCGGCGGACCGGCGACGATGGGCGGGAGCAGCGTGAAGGGATCCGCCAGCGAATCGGGCCCAACGCCATAGCCAAGGTCCTCGAGCGCATTCAGCGACAGAATGCTCAGCGTCGCCGTGGCGCCGAGGGAGGGGCTCATGAGCTCGTCGCGGAGCCGGCCCGACTCGCGCCAGTGGGCGTCCGAGCTGCCGGGTCCGAGGGCGTTCTCCACGGGGACGTCACCGGCGCCGCCGAGGCGCACCCACGCGGCCACGCCTTCGGCCCCGGTGTAGCGCGTGTCGCGCCCGGTCACGCAGCCCGTCGAAGAGCAGCTCGGGTTGGTGAGGAGCGAGAGATCGTCCCAGCCGGGGCCGAGGCCGAGCACGTGCCCCATCTCGTGAAGGATGACCTCGTCGAGCAGCCCCCGCGCGTCGAGGTCCGCGGCGTCCGCCGAGTCGATGCGAATGATCCCCGAGAAGGGCAGGAAGCGCGTGCCGGCGAGCGTGTCGCGGAGGCAGCGCGGACCGGCCTGCCCGAGGATGCGGCCCACGCCGTCGATGGGCTCGAAGGTCACCCGGATGTAGAGGTCGTCGACCGTCGTCCGCGTGGACGGGATCTGGCAGCTCGCGGGAAGCCCGGCGGTCATGACGTCGGCGACGTCAACCTGGATGAGCTCTTCCCAGCGCGCTTCCGCATCCTCGACGGCCGCGCGCTCGGCGGCCGTCGGCGGCACGGTGAAGTCGACGTCGATGTCGAAGGCCGGGTCGCAGCTCGTGCCCGGGCCCACGAAGCCCACGTTGCAGGCACAGGTAAAGGTCCCCACCGCGTTCGTGCACGTGGCGTTTGCGTCGCAATCGTCGAGGTCTTCTGCGCACTCGTCGATGTCCGTGCACGTGACGCCGTCGCCGTCGAAGCCCGCGTTGCAGGCGCAGCTGAAGTCACCGTCGCCGTTCGTGCAGGTGGCGTTCGCGTCGCAATCGTCGAGGTCTCGCGCGCACTCGTCCACGTCCGCGCAGCTCACCCCGTCACCCTCGTAGCCGTCGTTGCAGGCGCAGGCGAAGCTGCCCGGGGCGTTCGTGCAGGTGGCGTTCGCGTCGCAATCGTCGAGGTCCTCGGCGCACTCGTCGATGTCCGTGCAGCGCACGCCATCGCCGGCAAAGCCCGCGTTGCAGGCGCAGGCGAAGGTGCCTGGAGCGTTGGTGCACGTCGCGTCGGCGTCGCAGTCGTCGGTGCCCGCGGCGCACTCGTCCACGTCGGCGCAGCTCCGCCCGTCCCCGGCGTAGCCGGCGTTGCAGGCACACGCGAAGCTCCCGGCCATGTTGGTGCACGTCGCGTCCCGGGCGCAGTCGTCGAGCTCCAGGGCACACTCGTCCACGTCGAGGCAGCTGCGCCCGTCGCCGGCGTAGCCCGCGTCGCAGGCGCAGCGGAACGAGCCGAGCTCGTTCGCGCAGCTTGCATTCGCGTCGCAGTCGTCGAGGTCGCGCGCGCACTCGTCGACGTCCGCGCAGCTGACTCCGTCGCCTTCGTAGCCTGCGTCGCACGCGCACGCGAAACCGCCCGGGGTGTTCGTGCACGCGGCGTTGGCGTCGCAGTCGTCGATCCCCAGGCCGCACTCGTCGAGGTCCGTGCAGCTGCGCCCGTCGCCCACGTAGCCCGCGCTGCACTCGCAGCGGAAGGACCCGCGTGTGTTCGTGCAGCTCGCCTCCGTCGCGCAATCTTCCGCGCCGGACGTGCACTCGTCGACGTCCTCGCAGGTCTCCCCGTCGCCCTCGAAACCCGGAAGGCAAACGCAGGTCGTGCCGCCTTCGCAGGTCGCGTCGGGAGCGCAGGCGTCGCAGGGGTCACCGCCGTCCAGGGCGGCGTCGTCCACGGCGGCGTCGTCCACCGCGATGTCCATGCTCGCGTCGGTGACCGTGGCGCCGCCGTCCATGCCGGCGTCGTCCCCGTCGGCGCTGCCGCCGCAGGCTGCAAGGAAAAGGAGGAGCGTGCCGACGAGGGCGTGGGTGCCCTGCGAGGCGGCGGTTCGAGCGGTCATGGTGTCGTCCGGGAGAAGGAGGCGCCGAAAGGGCCGACGCGGGACCTACGACGAGGGTCGCCCTTCGCCAAGGCGCCATTCACGGGCTCGCGGGTCCGGCGAGCTCGTGAGGCATGCGATCGTGAGGGCTACGAAACTCGTGCATGGGGGAATAGCGAAGGAGGTTCGTCACCCTGGAGGTGTAGAGGCCCGCGTAGGCCTCGACCTGATGACCGAAGGACGACACCTCGGCTCCGGCCTTGAAGAGGGACCCCCAATAAGGGTGGAACGCCTCCGCGATGCGTTCCTCGAGGGCCTCGGTCTCTTCCTCCGTCGCGCGGAGGCGTGTGCGGAGCCGCGTCACCGCACGGCGATGCCGCACGCGGGCGGCGTCCTCGGCCGGTGAAAGCGTCCCGAGGGCCCCGCGCCGGCGCTCGAGGACCTTGAGCGGCGCCTGATGCACGCGGAGCGCATCGTGAAGGCGCTCGCGATGGCCTTCCAGCTCCCGAAGCCGCTCGCGCTGCGGTGCGAGGCGCGCGTGCGTCGCCAGCTCGGCCTCCATCTCCTGCACGATCATGAGCGTGCGCCAGGCCGTCTGCTTCTTCGCGCTGAGCACGTCGCCGTAGATGTGGTCGCCGACGTAGAGCACGCGGTCCGGCGTGACGCCGAGGCGCTCCTCGAGGCCGGCGCGATTGCCCCCGACGTAGACGACGTGACGCTCGAGGCCCGTGGCGGCCCGCGGCGCCCCGCCCTTCGCCGGGCGAAAGGGCGCGTCCGACGAGAAGAAGGAAGGCTTCTGCGCCGCGGTGATCACCAGGTCGAAGTAGGCGCGCCACTGTCCGTACTCGGCCGGTCCCTCGGCGAGGAGGAAGGCCATCATCGCCTCCGTCGTCTCCGGCGGCGAGTTGGTCAGCAGGAAGAGGCGCTTCCCGCTCGAGCGCAGTCGATGCAGCGTGTGCCCGAGGCGCTCATCCCGGAGCACGTAGCTGCCCGGGTCCTGACGAATGCGGTCGTTGATGCTTCCATCGCGGTGCGAAGCGTCCACGGCGGCGCGCACGTCGCCGAAGAGCGCGTCGTGGTCGACGGCTTCGCCGGCGCTTTCCAGCGCGTCCACCACGGCCGCATAGAGCGTTACCTCGCTCAGCGCGTAGAGCGTGTCCACCCAGTGGTAGCGCTTCGAGCCGGTCCGCAGGCGCCGCGTATGGTACGCGCGGCGCCGCTCCTCCTTCGTGAGCTCGCGGGTGCCGTGATAGGCGCGCTTCACGTAGGCGTAGCGATCCATCTTGAGGATGTTGCCGAGCTTGCGGTCCACGAGGAGACCGCGAATGGGAAACGCCGTGCGGTAGGCGCAGCTCCGCAGCCTCGCCGGGTACCCGGCGGCGACCAGCTTCTCCAGCGCCGCGTCGATGGTGAGCCGGTCCATGGTGGCCTGCCGGTACACGGCCAGCGTGTAGTCCATGTCGAAGCCCACCCAATCGATGCGGTCGAGGCGGAGCGTCCGGTTGCAGAACACCCGTTCAGAGGCCGCGGCCGGCCCCGCTTCCACGGCGAGCTCCGGGAGCGGCAAGCTCAGCTGCATGGCGCTGCCCATCGCACCGACGGTAGTACACGCTCGCCCGCACGGGGACGATGCCGCGTCCGGGCGGCGCCGAGCGCTGCGGCTCGTGTCCGTCTTCGGAAAGCTGGGTTCGGCGCCATCTTGGGTTAGGCTTTCCCTCTAGCGGGGACTTTCTGACCATGGTCGAGTCGAAGGCGGCGGCGCCGGGGCCGCGTACGCCACGTCAGGGCGTCCAGGACGAGCTCCTGGGACGCGTGATCGACGGGCGCTTCCGCATCGTCGGGCGCATCGCCCGTGGCGGCATGGGCAAGGTCTACCGCGCGCGCCAGGAGCCCCTGGGTCGCGAGGTCGCGCTCAAGATTCTCGACCCGCGCCAGAGCTCACATACGGAGGACTTCGACCGGCGCTTCTTCCTCGAGGCGGAGGCTTCGGCGAAGCTTCGGCACCCCAACACGGTCACGGTCTTCGACTACGGCCAGACCGACGA
>JBCCAW010000035.1:0-19268 GCA_039814655.1 Myxococcota bacterium
AGGAGAAGCAGCGCTTCGCCATCCGTGAGGGCGGCCGCACCGTCGGCGCCGGCGTCGTCACCCAGATCATCGAGTGAGCGTCGCCGGCCCGGAGGAACCGGGCGGCCGACGGGTGCGCGTCGCGCTCGCCTGTGAGGGGTGCGGCGCGCGCAACTACAAGACGACCCGCAAGCCGGAGCGGAAGGAGCGCCTCGCGCTCAAAAAGTTCTGTCCGGCCTGTGGCCGTCACACGCTGCATCGCGAGTCGCGCTGAGGTCGTCATGGCCCCGCGGCTCGCGACGTCGCCGGGTCCGGCGAGGCGACGGATCGAAAGTGCGACGCGCGAGTTGCGTGACCCCGGACCCCGGTCCATATCTCGCAGTCCCGCCGGGGCACCGCCGGGATCCGGACCTTTAGGCCAGTAGCTCCAACGGTAGAGCAGTGGATTCCAAATCCGATGGTTGGGGGTTCGAATCCCTCCTGGCCTGCCAGGCCGCTAGCCCCCCTGGGCAAGGCGACACCCGAGACGCTTCCGAGAGCCCGAGAGTCGCGCGAGAGACGAGCTGAGAGAGTATCCGATGGCGATGGACGAGAACGACGAGGTCACCGGCACGCTCGGCATCGAGCGCTGGGTGCAGTTCGCCTTCATCGGGGCGGCGCTCACGCTCTTTTGGCTGCTCGACAACTTCCTCGGGGGCCTCTCGACGTTCATCGCGCGCAAGGCCAACCTCGCCGAGCCGCCGGAGACCATGGTGACGGCCGGCGCGGCCGTCCTCTCCATCGTCGTGGCCGTGGCTCTGTACAAGAACGAGAAGCTCAACCGCTTCGCCCACGAGGTCGCCTTCGAGCTGGCCAACGTGACCTGGCCGACGCGCAAGGAGACCTGGTCGCAGACCGTCGTGGTGATGGTCGTGAGCGCCATCGCCGCGGTCATCCTCGGCATCTTCGACGCGACCTGGTCGGCCGTCACGGACCTCATCTACTGAGCACGCCATGAAGTGGTACATCGTCCAGGCGTACTCGGGGTACGAGAACAAGGTCCGCGACTCCCTCGAGCATCGGATCAAGCAGTCCGGCATGGGTGACAACTTCGGGGAGATCCTCATCCCGAAGGAGACGCTCCAAGAGAACCGCAACGGGAAGAAGCGGACCGTCAACAAGAACTTCTACCCCGGCTACATCTTCGTCCAGATGAACCTGACGGACGAGAGCTGGCACCTCATCAAGAACACCCCGAAGATCAACGGCTTCATCGGTGGCCGTCACCCTTCGCCGGTGCCCGACGCGGAGATCGCGGGCATCAAGGGCCAGGTGGAGCAGGGTTCGGCCCAGCCGCGGCCCAAGGTCGTGTTCGAGGCCGGCGACCACGTTCGGGTCACCGAGGGCGCCTTCGCGAACTACACGGGCACCATCGAAGAGGTGAACCCGGAGAAGCACAAGGTCCGCGTCCTCATCAGCATCTTCGGCCGGGCGACCCCGGTCGAGCTCGAGTACGGCCAGGTCGAGAAGACCGTCTAAAGCCCCAACCCCTTGCCTTTCGGCGGAGGCGTCCTCGAAGCGACGCCCCCGGCCGCACCCGTCCCCGAAACGAGCGCATCGTCATGAAGAAGGTCATCGGACAGATCAAGCTGCAGCTGGATGCTGGCAAGGCGAACCCCTCGCCGCCGGTAGGCCCCGCGCTCGGTCAGCACGGCGTGAACATCATGGGCTTCTGCAAGGAGTTCAACGCCCGCACGCAGAAGGACATGGGCCTCGTGATCCCCGTGGTGATCACGGTCTTCAGCGACCGCTCGTTCACCTTCATCACGAAGACGCCGCCGGTGCCCGTGCTCATCAAGAAGGAGCTGGGCCTCGAGAGCGGCTCGCCAGAGCCGAACAAGAAGAAGGTCGGCAAGCTCACGATGGAGCAGGTGCGCTCCATCGCCGAGGTGAAGATCAAGGACACGAACGCCAGCACCATCGAGTCCTGCATGCGCAGCGTGATGGGCACGGCGCGTTCCATGGGGGTCGACATCGCCGACGCCTGACGGTGTCCGTGGGCCGGACCCTCGCCGGTCCAGCCCCTCGGCACCCTCGCCACGCGACGTCACGGAAAGCTGATGCACCGGGCTGCTCCGGTGCTCCCTGGCACCACCCAGGACAAAGGTGGGAGACACACCCCTCGCGCGCTTCGGCGCAACGGCGTGGTGAGTCGAAGGAGGTCGAATGAGAGTCGGAAAGCGGCGAAAAGCCGCGCTGGAAGCGGTCCAACAGGGCCAGCGCTATTCCGTCGGAGAAGCCTGCTCGCTCGTGAAGCAGGTGGCCTATGCTCGCTTTGACGAGACGGTCGACCTGGCGGTGCGCTTGGGCATCGACCCGAAGCAGGCGGATCAGCAGGTGCGTGGCGCCGTGGTCCTCCCGCACGGGACGGGGTCGACCAAGCGCGTGCTGGTCTTCGCCAAGGGCGACAAGGTGGCCGAGGCCGAAGAGGCCGGCGCGGATTACGTAGGAGGCGACGAGTACGTCGCCAAGATCAACGAAGGCTGGCTGGAGTTCGACACGGTCGTGGCCACGCCGGACATGATGGGCCAGGTCGGCCGGCTCGGCCGCGTCCTCGGCCCGCGCGGGCTCATGCCGAACCCGAAGACCGGGACGGTGACCTTCGACGTGGGCAAGGCCGTGAGCGAGGCGAAGGCCGGCAAGGTCGAGTTCCGCGTGGAGCGCAAGGGCGCCATCGTGCACGTGCCCGTGGGCAAGGCGTCCTTCGACGCGGACAAGCTCGAGGCGAACGTGCGGACCCTCGTCGGGACGCTCCTTCGGGCGCGGCCGGCGGCGGCGAAGGGGACCTACCTTCGCAGCATCACGCTGAGCTCCACCATGGGCCCGGGCATTCGCATCGACCCCTCGAGCGCCGAGGCGGAGGCCTGACATGCCCCTGACCACTGCCGAAAAGGAAGCGCAGATCGCGGAGCTCCGCGAGAGCTTCGACAACGCCGTCGCGACGGTCTTCGTCGACTACCGTGGCGTGGACGTGGAGACGATCACCGAGCTTCGCGTCAAGTTCCGCGAAGCGGGCATCGTCTACAAGGTCGCCAAGAACAACCTGGTTCGGAAGGCCCTCGCGGGAACGGATCTCGAAGGCAACGAAGCCCTCGACGCCGCGCTCAAGGGCATGACGGGCATCGCCTGGTCGAACGAGGACCCCTCGACGGCTGCGAAGGTGCTCCGCGACTTCCGTAAGGACAAAAAGGAGATCCTCGCCAAGAAGGATGAGCCCGAGAAGCTCATCGCCAAGGCGGCGCTCCTCGACGGAAACGTCATGCCCGGCGAGCAGGTCGAGACGACCCTCGCCTCCATGCCCGGCAAGGACGAGATCCGCGCCCAGCTCCTCGCGACGCTCCTGGCGCCCGCGCAGAACCTGGTCGCGCAGCTCGCCGCCCCGGCGCAGAACCTCGCGTTCGTCTTCGACGCGATCAAGCGCAAGCAGGAAGAGGAGGGTTGAGCCGCGGTGCGTGGGCGGCCTCCTGGCTGTCCGCGACCGTCTCCCCTCCCACTCGTAACGACTCAACTCCCAACCCAATCAAACTTTCGCTTTCCCGTGCCGAGGAGGAACGAGCGCCCGGGATGCGACCTGAAAAGAGAGAACTCAAATGGCTGAAATGAACGTGGAATCAATGGTCGAGGAGCTCAGCACCTGGACCGTGATGGATGTGGCCAACCTCGTGAAGGCCCTCGAAGAGAAGTGGGGCGTCAGCGCCGCTCCGGCCGCCGTGGCCGTGGCTGCGGGCCCCGCCGCCGATGCTCCGGCCGCGGAGGAGAAGACCGAGTTCGACGTCGAGCTCAGCGAGGTCGGCGCCAACAAGATCAAGGTCATCAAGGCCGTCCGCGAGGTCACCTCGCTCGGTCTCGCCGACGCCAAGAAGATGGTCGAGGCGGCTCCGAAGGTCATCAAGGAGGCCATCTCCAAGGAAGAGGCCGAGGAGCTGAAGAAGAAGCTCGAGGAAGTGGGCGCCAAGGTCACGCTCAAGTGATCCACCCGGGCGCTACCCTCCTCCTCACGGCTTCGATTCATTGATCTGCGCCTCGGTACGCACGACCCTCGCCGTTCCCTTTGACGGCAGCGGCGGAAGGACTATGTTCCCCGTCGTGATGGGGGTCGTGCGTGCCGAGCGCGCGTCGAACCTCCGAAAGACCGCTGGTTTTGGTGCACGGGCGCAACGTCGCCGGCTCCGGCGGGCACTCTCGGAGGCACATCAGCCGGCTACGGCGGCCGGTTCCCCGTCCTTGGCGGCAGCTCACCGTGTGATGAATCACGGTGCTCTCTCGCAGGCGCAGGCGGCATCGAAGGAGCAACTCCATTCACGGACGCCCGGCTGGGGGCCCGACGCATGTCGGCGCCCCCTGCGGCGCTCCGTCGGGTCCGGCAGGCGGCCGGCCTCGTGAACTCACCCCGACCCTAGATTTCTCTCTTACGTACCGGGAGTCCGGACCTGAAGGTCCGGTTCCCGGCGTTCGCGCTCCGTCGCCCCGGCGACGGCCCCCCACCCGAGCGAACGACAGCAGGAGCCCAGCGGACCATGGCGGCGACTCAGATTCAGACCAACTTTAGGATGCGGCACAGCTTCGGGAAGATCCACCGGATCCTCGAAGTGCCCAACCTGATCGACATCCAGAAGCGTTCCTACGACAAGTTCCTGCAGTCGAACACACCGTCCGGCGACCGGCACGACTTCGGGCTTCAGGGCGTCTTCAAGAGCGTGTTTCCGATTCGGGACTTCAACGGGACCTCGGAGCTCGTCTTCGACTCCTACACGCTCGAGCGGCCGAAGTACGACGTGGACGAGTGCCGCCAGCGCGGCATGACCTACGCGGCGCCGATCAAGGTCACGATCCAGCTGATCATCTACGACACGTCCGACTCCGGCGAGAAGTCCATCCGCGACATCAAGGAGCAGGAGGTCTACTTCGGCGAGATCCCGCTGATGACGGAGAACGGTACGTTCATCATCAACGGCACCGAGCGCGTCGTCGTCAGCCAGCTCCACCGGAGCCCCGGCGTCTTCTTCGACCACGACAAGGGCAAGACCCACTCGTCGCAGAAGCTCCTGCACCAGGCGCGGATCATCCCCTACCGCGGCTCCTGGCTCGACTTCGAGTTCGACCCGAAGGACCTGCTCTTCGTGCGCATCGACCGGCGCCGGAAGATGCACGCGACGGTGCTGCTCAAGGCCCTCGGCTACAACACGCACGAGCTCCTCGAGTTCTTCTACGACACGGAGACGGTCTTCTTCGAAGCCCGCGGCAAGTACACGAAGAGCATCGAGTACGACCTGCTCCCCGGTCAGCGCGCCACGCGCGACATCAAGGTCGGCAGCGACGTGCTCGTGCGCCGGAACCGCAAGTTCACGCGCGCGGCCATCCGCAAGCTCCAGGCCGCGAACCTCGACAAGCTCCCCATCGACGACGGGGAGGTGCTCGGCAAGGTCAGCGCCGAGGACATCATCGACGAGGAGACCGGAGAGATCCTGCTCGGCGTGAACGAGGAGATCACCGAAGAGAAGCTCGAGGCGCTTCGCGAGGCCAAGACCGAGAGCGTCAAGGTGCTCTTCATCGACGGTCTCAACGTCGGCAGCTACTTCCGGGACACGCTCCTGGCGGACAAGGTGCAGACGCAGGACGAGGCCATCCTCGAGATCTACCGGCGCCTTCGCCCGGGCGATCCCCCCACGCTCGACACGGCGCGCACCCTCTTCAACAACCTCTTCTTCAACCCGGAGCGCTACGACCTCTCGAAGGTCGGCCGGCTGAAGCT
This sequence comes from Myxococcota bacterium, assembly GCA_039814655.1. Lineage (GTDB taxonomy): Bacteria > Myxococcota_A > Polyangia > Polyangiales > Houyiibacteriaceae > CALCTH01. The sequence goes on from JBCCAW010000035.1 coordinate 5,771, forward strand.
GAACTACAAGTTCTACAAGGACGACGAGGCGAACCGGCCGGACCTCGAGACGACGGTGCTCACCTCCCGGGACATCCTCGAGACCGTTCGGCACCTCATCGAGCTCAAGAACGGCCGGCACTCCATCGACGACATCGACCACCTCGGCAACCGCCGGGTGCGCGCCGTCGGCGAGCTCATGGAGAACCAGTACCGCATCGGCCTCGTTCGCATGGAGCGCGCCATCAAGGAGCGCATGAGCATGTCTCAGGAGATCGAGACGCTCATGCCCCACGACCTCATCAACGCGAAGCCCGTCTCCGCGGTGGTGAAGGAGTACTTCGGGAGCTCGCAGCTCTCGCAGTTCATGGACCAGACCAACCCGCTCTCGGAGGTGACGCACAAACGCCGCCTCTCGGCCCTCGGGCCGGGCGGTTTGACCCGTGAGCGCGCGGGCTTCGAGGTGCGCGACGTGCACGCGACGCACTACGGGCGCATCTGCCCCATCGAGACGCCGGAGGGGCCGAACATCGGTCTCATCGCGTCGCTCTCGACCTTCGCGCGCGTGAACGAATACGGCTTCGTGGAGACGCCCTACCGGCGCGTGGAGAACGGCGAGGTGCTCGACGAGCCCGTGCGCTGGTACTCGGCGCTCGAGGAGGAGGGCCACTACATCGCGCAGGCCAACCAGGACATCACGGCCACGGAGAAGAAGCTCAAGGGCAACCTCGTGAGCGCGCGCTTCAACGGTGAGTTCATGCTCGTTCCGCCGGACCAGGTGGAGCTCATGGACGTGTCGCCGAACCAGCTCGTCTCGGTGGCGGCCTCGCTCATCCCCTTCCTCGAGCACGATGACGCGAACCGCGCGCTCATGGGCTCGAACATGCAGCGCCAGGCGGTGCCTTGCCTTCGCAGCTACGCGCCCATCGTGGGCACGGGCATCGAGGAGCGAGTCGCCATCGACAGCGGCGTGTGCATCATCGCCAAGCGCGACGGCATCGTCGATAGCGTCGACGCGACGCGAATCGTCGTGAAGGCGGACGGCGCCGAGGGCGCGTTCCCGGACATTCACCGGCTGAACAAGTTCCAGCGCTCGAACCAGAGCACGGCGTACAACCAGAAGCCGATCGTTCGTCCGGGCGACCGGGTGAAGGCCGGTGACGTGCTCGCGGACGGCCCGAGCTGCGATGTTGGTGAGCTGGCCCTCGGCCAGAACGTGGTCTGCGCGTTCATGCCCTGGGGCGGCTACAACTTCGAGGACTCCATCCTCATCAGCGAGCGCATCGCGAAGGACGACGTCTACACCTCGGTGCACATCGAGGAGTTCGAGTGCGTCGCCCGGGACACGAAGCTCGGCAAGGAGGAGATCACCCGGGACATCCCGAACGTCGGCGAAGAGGCCCTGAAGGACCTCGACGAGTCGGGCATCGTGCGCATCGGCGCCGAGGTCACGAGCGGCGACATCCTCGTCGGCAAGATCACGCCGAAGGGCGAGACGCAGCTCTCGCCGGAGGAGAAGCTCCTTCGCGCCATCTTCGGCGAGAAGGCCGGCGACGTTCGCGACACCTCGCTCCGGGTGCCGCCGGGCGTGAGCGGCATCGTCATCGACGCCCGCGTCTTCGCCCGAAAGGGTACGGAGAAGGACGAGCGCGCCCGTCAGATCGAGGACGCGGAGCGGGCGAAGTTCGAGAAGGACATGTCGGATGAGAAGAAGATCATCCGCGAGTCCGCCTTCGAGCGCGTGCGCCAGCTCCTCCTCGGCACGACGACGACGGCCAAGCTCGTCGACGACCGGGGCAAGGTGCTTCTCGCCAAGGGCGTGAAGATCACGCCGGAGCTCCTCGACCCGATCATTCGCAAGTACTGGGTCCACATCGAGACGGACCAGAACCTCGACCAGGTGCAGGCCATCCTCGCGCAGCTCGAGGAGAACGAGAAGGCCATCGAGGCCCTCTTCGAGGAGAAGATCGAGAAGCTCGGCAAGGGCGACGAACTTCCTCCGGGCGTCATCAAGATGGTCAAGGTCTACATGGCCATCAAGCGTAAGCTCCAGGTGGGCGACAAGATGGCGGGCCGCCACGGCAACAAGTGTGTGGTCAGCCGCATCCTGCCCGAGGAGGACCTCCCCTTCCTTCCGGACGGGACGCCCGTCGACATCGTGCTGAACCCGCTCGGCGTGCCGAGCCGCATGAACGTCGGGCAGATCCTCGAGGTGCACCTGGGCTGGGCCGGCTGGCTCCTCGGCCGGCAGCTCAACGCCATGGTCGATGCGCGAAACCCGGACATCAAGGAAGTCCGGGCGAAGCTCAAGCGCGTCTTCAAGCGCGGCGCGACCCACGACATCGTGGACACGCTGAGCGACGCGGACGTGAAGCGTTTCGTGCAGCGCTACGAGACGGGGCTACGCCTCGCGACGCCGGTCTTCGACGGCTGCACCGAGGAGGAAATCCACGCGCTCCTCGAGGAAGCCAACGTTCAGACCAACGGCCAGACCGTGTCTTCGACGGCCGCACCGGCGACGCCTTCCACGAGGATGTCACCGTCGGCATCATGTACATGCTGAAGCTCCACCACCTCGTGGACGACAAGATCCACGCGCGGAGCATCGGCCCCTACTCGCTCGTCACGCAGCAGCCCCTCGGCGGCAAGGCCCAGTTCGGCGGTCAGCGTCTCGGCGAGATGGAGGTCTGGGCCATGGAGGCCTACGGCGCGGCCTACGCGCTGCAGGAGTTCCTCACGGTCAAGTCCGATGACGTGCAGGGCCGCACGCGCATGTACGAGGCCATCGTGAAGGGCGAGCACTCGCTCGAAGCGGGGCTTCCGGAGTCCTTCAACGTGCTGATGAAGGAGCTCCAGGCGCTCTGCCTGAACGTGGAGCTCATCGAGGCCGACAGCGTCCGCAAGCCGGACGACGTGATGGTCGCCGAGGACTGACCCGCGGCATCCACCGCAAGGCCGGGGGCGCGGCGCGCGCCGTCTGACGACACCGCGACGCGTGCCCCCTCGGCCCCTTTTCCCCTCTCCCCCAACCCCTTTTGCCGGCCCTCGGGCCGGTCCCGCGAGCAGGAACCACGATGAAGGACATCTTCAGCTTCTTCGAGAAGCCCAAGGACCCGCTTTCGTTCTCGGCCATTCGCATCGGCCTCGCCAGCCCGGAGAAGATCCGGGAGTGGTCGCACGGCGAAGTGAAGAAGCCGGAGACGATCAACTACCGGACCTTCAAGCCGGAGCACACGGGGCTCTTCTGTGCGCGGATCTTCGGGCCCGTGAAGGACTACGAGTGCCTTTGCGGCAAGTACAAGCGCATGAAGCACCGCGGTGTCGTGTGCGAAAAGTGCGGCGTCGAGGTCATTCAGTCGAAGGTGCGTCGCGAGCGCATGGGCCACATCGAGCTGGCCACGCCCGTCGCGCACATCTGGTTCTTGAAGTCGCTCCCGAGCCGCCTCGGCGCGCTCCTCGACCTCAAGCTCAAGGACCTCGAGCGTGTGCTCTACAGCGAGGCCTACCTGGTCCTCGAGCCCGGTGAGACCGAGCTCGAGAAGGCCGAGGTGCTGAGCGAGGACCGCTACTACGAGCTCCTCGACGAGTACGGCGACGAGTCCTTTACGGCGGCCATGGGCGGCGAGGCCGTGCTCGAGCTCCTCAAGGAGATCGACGTGCACTCGCTCAGCGAGACGCTCCGCGTCGACCTGGCCGAGGCGACCTCCATGGCCAAGCGCGCGAAGCTCAGCAAGCGCCTCAAGGTCACGGAGAGCTTCAAGGACTCGGGCAACCGCCCGGAGTGGATGATGCTCAGCGTGGTCCCGGTTCTGCCGCCGGATCTCCGCCCCCTCGTCCCCCTCGACGGCGGCCGCTTCGCCACGTCGGACCTGAACGACCTCTACCGGCGCGTCATCAACCGGAACAACCGGCTCAAGCGCCTCATCGAGCTCAACGCGCCGGAGATCATCATCCGGAACGAGCGCCGCATGCTCCAGGAGGCCGTCGACGCGCTCTTCGACAACGGCCGCCGCGGCAAGACCATCACCGGTCCGAACAAGCGCCCGCTGAAGTCCCTCAGCGACATGCTCAAGGGCAAGCAGGGCCGTTTCCGGCAGAACCTGCTCGGCAAGCGCGTCGACTACTCGGGTCGTAGCGTCATCGTCGTCGGCCCCTCGCTTCGGCTGCACCAGTGCGGTCTGCCGAAGAAGATGGCCCTCGAGCTCTTCAAGCCGTTCATCTACAACAAGCTCGAAGAGCGTGGGTACGTCACCACGATCAAGAGCGCGAAGAAGCTCGTCGAGAAGGAGAAGCCCGAGGTCTGGGACATCCTCGACGAGGTCATCACCGAGCACCCGGTGATGCTTTACCGCGCGCCGACGCTGCACCGACTGGGCATCCAGGCCTTCGAGCCCGTGCTCATCGAGGGCAAGGCGATTCGCCTTCACCCGCTCGTGTGCACCGCCTTCAACGCGGACTTCGACGGCGACCAGATGGCCGTGCACGTGCCCCTGAGCGTCGAAGCTCAGATGGAAGCGCGCGTGCTCATGATGAGCACCAACAACATTCTGAGCCCGGCGAGCGGCAAGCCGATCATCAACCCGACCCAGGACATCGTCCTCGGCCTCTACTACACGACGCGCGAGAAGCCCTTCGAGAAGGGCGGCTACCGCGAGGGTCGCGAGAGCAAGGGCAACTTCCAGGGCATCTTCGCCTCCCCCGCGGAGGTTCGCATGGCCTTCGACGCCGGCGAGGTGTCGCTCCACGCGAAGATCAAGCTGCGCCTCAAGGACGACGACGGGAGCTCGCGCTACGTCGAGACCACCGTGGGCCGGACCCTCGTCTCGGAGATCCTCCCGGACCCGATGAAGTTCGACTCGGTCAACAAGGTCCTCGGCAAGAAGCAGCTCTCGGGCCTCATCGACGAGTGCTACCGCGCCGCCAAGAACAAGGCGACGGTGCTTCTCGCGGACCGGCTCCGGACCCTCGGCTACGAGATGAGCACCCAGGCGGGCGTCTCCATCTGCATGGCCGACATGAAGATCCCCGACTCGAAGAAGGAGATCCTCGAGCGCTCGCAGGGGGACGTCGAGACCGTCGTCGAGCAGTACAACGAGGGCCTCATCACCGACGGTGAGCGCTACAACAAGGTCGTCGACATCTGGGCCGAGGCGTCGGACCAGATCGCCCGGGACCTCGTGGACGGCATCGCCTACGACGAGATGGTCGACGAGGCGACGGGGGACAAGGCCACGGTGCCGAGCTTCAACTCCATCTACATGATGGCGGACTCCGGCGCGCGCGGCTCCAACCAGCAGATTCGTCAGCTCGCCGGCATGCGTGGCCTCATGGCCAAGCCGAGCGGCGAGATCATCGAGACGCCCATCACCGCGAACTTCCGCGAGGGCCTCACGGTGCTCCAGTACTTCGTGTCCACGCACGGCGCCCGGAAGGGCCTCGCGGACACGGCGCTCAAGACGGCCAACTCCGGCTACCTCACGCGGCGTCTCGTGGACGTGGCGCAGGACGCGGTCATCACCGAGTACGACTGCGAGACCCTCGACGGCATCTGGGTGTCCAAGCTCGAAGAGGGCGGCGAGGTCGTCTCGCCGCTCGGCGAGCGCATTCTCGGCCGCGTGGCCCTCGAGGACGTCGAGGATCCCGTCACCGGCGAGGTCCTCGTCGAGGCCAACGAGCACATCGACGAGGCCAAGGTGGCCCTGGTCGAGGACCGGGGCATCGAGCGCGTGCTCATCCGCTCCGTGCTCACCTGCCAGACCAAGCGCGGCGTCTGCGCGCTCTGCTACGGCCGGGACCTCGGCCGCGGCTACCGGGTCAACATCGGCGAGGCTGTCGGCATCATCGCCGCTCAGTCCATCGGCGAGCCGGGCACGCAGCTGACCATGCGGACCTTCCACGTGGGCGGCACGGCGTCCCGAGGCAAGATCGAGCAGAGCGCCATCGAGACCCGTTCCGCGGGCACGGTGAAGTTCGAGAACGCGACCTTCGCCAAGAAGTCCACGGGCGAGATGGTGGTCATGAACCGCCACGGCGTCGTGAAGGTCATGGGCGAGGGCGGTCGCGAGCGCGAGAGCTTCAACCTCACCTACGGCAGCTTCGTGCGCGTCGAGGACGGGGCGGAGGTCGAGCGCGGAACGACGCTCGCCGAGTGGGACCCTTACGCCATCCCGATCCTCACCGAGGTCTCCGGCGACGTGAAGTACGGCGACGTGGTCGAGGGCGTGACGATGGAGGAGCGGACCGACGAGGTCACGGGCCTCAGCCGCCGCGTCGTCATCGACAGCCGGGACCCGAGCGCGCGTCCGCGCATCACGCTCATGGACCCGGAGACGGGCGAACCCGTGATGATCGGCGACCAGGAGGCGCGCTACTTCCTCCCGGTCGGCGCGAACATCATCCCGGCCGACGGCCAGAAGATCGAGGCCGGCGAGATCATCGCCAAGATGCCCCGCGAGACCACGAAGACGAAGGACATCACCGGCGGCCTGCCGCGGGTGGCCGAGCTCTTCGAGGCCCGCAAGCCCAAGGACCACGCCATCGTCAGCGAGATCGATGGTCAGGTCAGCTTCGGCAAGGACACCAAGGGCAAGCGGAAGGTCATCATCACGCCGGACGTCGGTGAGCCGAAGGAGTACCTGATCCCGAAGGGCAAGCACCTGACGGTGAAGGATCGGGACCGGGTGCGCGCCGGCGAGCCGCTCATGGACGGCGCCGCCAACCCGCACGACATCCTCAAGGTGAAGGGCGAGAAGGAGCTCGCCAGCTGGCTCGTGGACGAGATCCAGCAGGTCTACCGGCTCCAGGGCGTCGCCATCAACGACAAGCACATCGAGGTCATCGTTCGCCAGATGCTGCGCCGGGTCCGCATCAAGGATCCCGGGGACACGCGCTTCCTCCCGGACGAGCAGATCGAGAAGGCCGTCTTCGAGGGCGAGAACGAGCGCATCATCGCGAAGGGCGGTCAGCCCGCCGTCGCGGAACCGCTGCTGCTTGGCATCACCAAGGCCTCGCTCAGCACCGACTCCTTCCTGTCGGCCTCCAGCTTCCAGGAGACGACGAAGGTGCTCACGCAGGCCGCCATCAGCGGCAAGGTCGACTACCTCCGGGGCCTCAAGGAGAACATCCTCATGGGTCGACTGCTGCCGGCGGGTACGGGCCTCAAGGCCTACGAGAAGCTCGACATGGTCACGGACGAGCCGGCCGGCTATGGCGTGACCGACGCGCTCGCGGCGGCCAGCGAAGAGTGAGCAAAGACCAGCGCGCTTAGGCGCGCCTCCGGACGAAACGCGCTGCTCGGGCTTCCGGGCAGCGCGTTTCGCGTTTCGGACCCGCTTCCGCCCTCCTGCCGGTGCGCGCTATGCTGCCCAACGATGGGGGATCGCTGGAGCAAAAAGACGCTCGAGTTCTTGCGTCGGCCCGGGGAATCGGAGCGGACCCCCACGCTCGACATCGGGGCGCACGCGACCATCGTGGGGCGCACGGACACGGGCTGCGTCCGCGAGAAGAACGAGGACCAGTTCGTCGTGGCGACGCTCGAGCGGAGCATGCGCCTCGAACAGTGCGGGTACCCGGAGAACGACGGCCAGCAGCTCTCGGACGGGGGCACGGGCCGGCTCATGATGGTGGCCGACGGAATGGGCGGCCAGGCCGGCGGTGAGGTGGCGAGCGCCGTCGTGGTCGACGCCATGCTCAGCTACGCCTCGACCATGATGCCCTGGCTGCGCGCGGCGTCGGACCAGGCGGGCCGGAGCCTCGCCGACGGTCTCCGCGAGGCGGTGCTTCGCTCGAAGCGGCGCATGCAGGACGTCGCCCGACGTAAAGGCTTCGACCGGGACATGGGCACCACGCTCACGCTCGGCTACGTGGCCTGGCCCACGCTTTACCTCGTGCACGTGGGGGACAGCCGCGCCTACCTGCATCGCGGCGGAGAGATGATCCGCCTCACGCGCGACCACAACCTCGCCGAGACCATGATTCGGCAGAAGGTGATGACCGAAGAAGAGGCGCAGAACTCGCGCTTCGCGAGCGTGCTGACGAACGCCGTGACCTCGTCGAACGAGGAGCTCGAGGTGGAGCTGCACCAGCTCGAGCTTCAGCTCGGCGACAAGCTGCTGCTCTGCACCGACGGGCTCTACGGCGAGGTGACGGAAGGAGATATCGCCGGGCGCCTGCTCCACGTGGTGACCCCGGATCTCGTGGCCCCCTGCGTGGAGAGCCTCGTCGACGCGGCCAAACAGGCCGGCGGCCGCGACAACGTCACCGCCGTGCTGGCGTATTTCTGATGTCGTGGGTGCGCGCTCGCAGCGCCGCTCGCGCTTTGTGCCTCGCTGGGTCCCTCGGGCTCCTGGCCTGCGCGGGTGCGGAGCACCAGCCGCGGGCGGCTAGGTCATCCGACATGCGACGCGTCGTCGCGGAGGCCCCGCTGAGGCGTGTGCGCCTCGGGCCGCCGCTCGATGCGCCGAATGTGGAGATATCGGGCCTCGACTGGCTTCGGAGCCGCCGCGGTCCCGAGCACGATCGCCTCGTGTTCCTCCCGCAGTATCCGGAGCGCGTCGGCGGCGTCCTCTTCACCGCGACGCGGTCAGAGGTGGCCGCCGCGGTGTGGGACCGGGCGACGCTCCACCCGCGAACGCTTCCGATCGCCCTAAAGGACACGCGCTCGGGCTGCCTGGTCTTGCCTCTCGAGACGCTCGCCTCGGGCTCACCCGGCTACGAGGGCTTCGAGGCCATCGCCTTCATCGGCGACCGCGCGTTCCTCACCACTGAGCGGAGCCTCGAGGACGGTTCGTCCGATGGCATCGTCTTTCCCGCCGTCCTCGATTCGGGCTTCGGTCTCCTGCTCATCACTAGGGAGAGCCGTCGCCTTCGGCGCCAGGTGCGCTACGGCAACCTCGCGTACGAGGCCCTGGTGGCTACGGGCGAGCCGCCGGCGCTGGCCCTTCACGAAGTCAACGGGGCACCGAATGAGCGGCCCGTAGCCTTCGCGATCTGGGAGAGCGAGCGGGCCGAAGGGCGCCTGGACGTCGAGCCCCGGCCCGCGCCACCGCTCGAGTACCGGGTCACGGACGCGACGTCGGCGGACCGGACGGGGCGCTTCTGGGTGACCAACTACTTCTGGCCCGGGGAAGCCTGGACGCCCGGTCCGGACGCTCTCATCGCGGTTCACGGTCAAGGGCCTTCGCATGGGCGCTCGTCGGCCGTGGAGCGCTTGGTCGAGCTCCGATTCGACGGCGAGCAGGTCACGCTGACCGGGCGCGCCCCCATCTCCCTGGCGCTCGGGCCCGTGCCGCGGAACTGGGAGGGTGTGGTCCGTTTCGGCCGGGGTTTCCTCGTCGTCACGGACAGGCATCCGGAGACGATCCTGGCCTATGTCGAGGCGCCATAGCGGCCGCGCCCCCGCGGCCCGCGCTCAGATGGGCTCGTCTTCGTAGCCTTCGCCCGGCGGGTCCTCGTCGCCGCTCGTGTAGGTCTCTTCCGTCGGGTCGTCGCTGGGGGCCGGACCGTCGCCGGAGCCGGAGGTGGTCTTGCAGCCGACGAGGCTAGCCAGGAGCAGGGCGAGAAGCGTGAGCCGCATGAATATGCGTTAGCGACGAATCGCTTCGAGCACCAGCGGACGCGGCGCGGGCCGGCGCGCGCCGATGGAGAAGGCGCCGGCCACGCGGTCCCGAAGCGCGGCCGTGTTTCGCCGCGAGCGCACGTGGAGCGTGGCGAGCGCGCTGCCCTCGGCGACGGCGTCGCCGGGCTTGGCGTGCACGGTGATTCCCACGGCCGGGTCCACAGCCTGGTCCGAGCGCGTACGGCCGGCGCCCATGGCCACGGCGACGAGGCCGAGCTCCTTGCTTTCGATGCGGCGGACGAAGCCACGCCGCGGCGCCGGCACCACCACGCCCTTCGGCGCGACGGCCAGCCGGTCCGGCTCGCCCACCACCCGCGGGTCTCCGCCTTGCGCCGCGACGATGGCCTCCATCTTGGCCAGCGCGCGGCCGTCGCTCAGCGCCGCCTCCAGCCGTCGCCGCGCTTGGGCCCGGGACCGCTCGCCGCCGAGGCGCAGCATCTCCACGCCGAGCGCCAGCATGAGCTCGCGGACGTCCGCGGGCCCCTCGCCGTGAAGCACGGCGAAGGCCTCCCGGGTCTCGTTCGCGTTGCCGATCGCGTGGCCCAGTGGCGCGTCCATGTCCGTCAACAGCGCGCTGACCGCGACGCCCGCCTTCCGTCCCGTGCGCACGAGCGACGTGGCCAGGGCCCGCGCGTCCTCGCGCGTCTTCATGAAAGCGCCGCTGCCCACCTTCACGTCGAGCACGAGCCCGTCGAGGCCTTCCGCGAGCTTCTTCGACAGGATGCTCGCCGTGATGAGCGGGATGCTCTCGACGGTGCCGGTCACGTCCCGAAGCGCGTAGAAGCGCTTGTCTGCCGGCGCGATCTCCGCCGTCTGGCCAAAGAGCGCGCAGCCGAGCTCGCGCACCTGGTCGCGGAACGCGGCCACGCTGCCGTCCGTGCGGAAGCCCGGGATGGCCTCCAGCTTGTCGAGCGTGCCCCCGGTGTGCCCGAGCCCCCGGCCGCTGACCATGGGCACGGCGACGCCACAGGCGGCGACGAGCGGGGCGAGGCAGAGGCTGATCTTGTCGCCGACGCCGCCGGTGGAGTGCTTGTCGACGGCGCGTTGTCGCAGGCCTCGATGCCGGATCACCGTGCCGCTGTCGCGCATGGCCAGCGTGAGCGCCGCCGTCTCCCGCGGGCTCATGCCGCGGAAGAGCACGGCCATGGCGAAGGCCGCCATCTGCTCGGCCATGACCGCGCCGGCGGTGAAGCCCGTGACGAGGAAAGCGATCTCCTCCTCGCTCAGCGGCTGCCCGTCCCGCTTCTTCGCGATGAGCTCCGGGACGAGGAAGGTCCGTGCGCGGCGCCGAGAGGCCATGGGCCCGGTGTAGCCGATGGCCCGGCTTCCGGGGAAACGGGGAGCTGCCTCGGACTGCTAGCTAGCGCCGCCGCCGGCGCTTCCGTCGACCGACCTTCTCCGCGCGCTTCTCTTCCTTCTTGGCGCGGCGGGCTGTCCGCGCGTCGCCCTCCCGGGCCGGTTTGCCGCGGTGGCTCGCAGGCAGCGTGCGCTCGCCGTCGCTCCGTCGCCGGCGCCGGGGGGCCGCCTCGTCCCGCGTTCGCGGCGTGCGCTCGGCGAGGCCCACGGGCGCGGCGAGGACCTCTCGCCGGGCCACGTTGACCTCTTAGAGGCGCACGGTGAGCCGGTCCCCGAGGCCGAAGGTCGTCGCCGTGCGGCTGCCGACGAGGCGGATGCCCAGGCTGTCGAGCTCGTAGTAATCGTCGTCGAGGCGCTCGACGGGGACCTTGGCGTCTACGAAGGGCTCGTCGAAGCTCACGTAGAAGGCGTGCGAGTCCACGCCGCTGATGCTCCCCTCGAACTCCTCACCCACGCGATCGCGAACGAGGATCGCCCGGTAGAGGTTCACCACGTCGCGCTCGACGACCATGGCCCGGCGCTCGAGGCGGCTCGCTTCCCGCGCGGCCTTGCGCAACCGCGGCACGAGCGCCGCCGCGTCGACGGCTTCGCCGCGAAGCAGGGCGCGCACCACGCGATGCACCGCCAGATCCGGGTAGCGGCGAATGGGCGAGGTGAAGTGCAGGTAGTCGTCCGTCGCCAGGCCGAAATGGCCGATGCTCGGGCTGACGTCGTAGACCGCCTGCTGCATGGCCCGGAGCAGGAGGTAGCGGAGAATGGGGGCTTCTTCCTCGCCGTCGACGGCCCGAAGGAACTTCGAGAGCACCAAGGGGTCCCGCGCGCCTTCCACATCGATGTCGTGGCCGAGGGCCCGCGCCGTGCGCGCGAAGAGCTCGATCTTCTTCTCGTCGGGCTTGCCATGCGCCCGGTAGATGGCCGGATGGTTGAGGCGCTTCAGTTCGCTGGCCACGACCTCGTTGGCGAGGAGCATCATCTCTTCGACGAGCCGGTAGGCCTCCCGCACGCCGGGATCGGACCGGCTCCGCTGGACCGTCACCGGCTCCACGCCATGCGCGTCGAGGGTCACGCGCGCCTCCGGGAGGTCGAAGTCGAGGGCGCCGCGACGCATGCGCTTCTTCCGGAGCGCACGACTCAGCTCCAGCAGCCCCTCGAGCATGGGGATGCGCTTCTCCGCCTGCGGTTGCCGCGGCCCGCCCTCCGTGAGCCCGAGCGCCCGCGCGACGCCGCGGTAGGTGAGGCGCCCCTTCGAGCGCATCACGCCTTCGAAGAGGCGCCTTCGGCGCACGAGGCCCCCGCGGGTCAGGTGCACCTCGACGCCCATGCAAAGCCGGTCCTTTTGCGGGACGAGGCTCGCGAGGTTCGAGCTCAGCTCCGGCGGGAGCATGGGGATGGCCCGGTCCGGCAAGTAGATGGATGTGCAGCGCGCGAAGGCCGAGCCATCGATGGCCGTGCCGGGCTGCACGTAGTGGCTCACGTCCGCGATGGCGATCACCACGCGGTAGCCGTCTCGCGTCTCCTCGGCGAAGAGCGCGTCGTCGTGGTCCCGGGCGTCGTCCGGGTCGATGGTCACGAGATCGAGGTCGCGCAGGTCTTCCCGGCCCTCCTTTTCGCTGGGGAGCACGCGGTCCGGAAAGGTCGCGGCCTCCTCCTGCGTCGCTGCGTCGAACTCCTCGACCACGCCCTCGCGGATCTTGATCTTGGCGACCTCGACGGCGGTCATGCCCTGCACGCCGAGGAGCCCGGTGACCTTCGCCGCCGGGTGGTCGTCGACGTGCTGGGGGAAGTACACCAGCTCGGCGATGACGCTGAGCCCGGAGGCGCGGCCCTCGGGTAACTCGCCCACGATGTCGATGGGGCCTCGGAGCCGCACGTCGTCGGGCTCGAGCCAGGCCTTTTTGCCCCGGCGCTCGAGCGTGGCCGTGATGCGCGGTGTTCTCCGCTCCCGGACGGCGACCACGCGGCCCTCGCGGCCCCGGGAGGTAGGCCGCGTGCGGAGCTCCACGCGGTCTCCGTGGAGCGCGGCGCCCATCTGCTCCGCGGGCACGAACACGTCGGGTCCGCCGTCCTCCGCCGCCACGAAGCCGAAGCCCCGCGCGTTGACCGTGAGGCGACCGGCCACGAGGCTGACGGAGCCGTCCTGCGCGGAGCGGCGTTTGCCCGGGCCCTTGAGACGGAAGCGGTTGCCCGGAAGCTCGGTCACGTCGCCGGTTTCGGCGAGGCCTTCGAGGAGGTCGAGCACCTCGTCGCGGCGGTCGCCGCTGACGCCGAGGCGCGCGGCGAGCTCGCCGAGGTGCATGGCGCGCTTGCGCGCGCGAAGAAGAGCGAGAACGTCGCCGGCGGTGGGCGCGTCCTTCGCGGAGGAAGAGTCGTCGTTCATGATGTGTAGCTCGCGCTCGCGCGCGGTCCCGAGCCCCGCTCGGGTGGGCGCCGCCGACCAGCCGGGCTAGCGGAGCGCGTGAAGGGCGCCGTCATCGGCGCCGACGTAGAGCGTACCTTGCGGGCCGATGGCCACGGTGCTGTCCACGTCTTGGCCCACGTTGTGACTCC
>JBCCAW010000568.1:0-3911 GCA_039814655.1 Myxococcota bacterium
CGGCGCTGCGCTGGTAGAGCTGGACTAGAGCCGTAGCCGGGCCAGGAGCCCGCGGTTCGGCACGTGCGCGACGGGCTGTCGCGTCTCGGCCAGGAGAATGTTCGCGGCCTCGAAACCCGACGCCACGGCCCGCTCCATGAGCGCGCTCGGCCGGTCGAACTTCACGAAGTCGCCAGCGAGGCAGAGGTCCTGCACGGGCGTGCGCACCGTGGGCCGGCGGGCGTGGCTTCCGGGCGGAAACCCTGGGCAGTCCTCGCGGAGCAGCCAGCGGTCCTCGAGGACCTTGGCGTCCTCGGTCTCCGGGTACACCGCGTGCAGCCCGGCCATCAGGTTGGCTTGGATGGAGTCCGCGGGGATCTCGGGATGCACGCCATAGGCATGAAGCTCGACCACGCTGCCACCGGTGCGCTGGGCCCAGGCCCGGGACTCGTCCTCGAGCTTCTCGTAGACGCTCACGTTGTCGAGGAGGCCTACGCCCGCCGTGCCCACGAAGGGCAGCCGGTCTGCGTTCACGGGTCGGTCGAGCCAAAGGCGCCAGACGGCGAAAGGCCAGGTGGTCTCGAGGGCGAGCACGTCCTTGCGCCAGGCCGTGGCACCGAGCTCCGGCGAGCGGGCGACGAGGCCGCGGAGTCCAGGCACGCTCAGCGCGAGCACGAGGGCGCCGGCGTCGTGGCGCGAGGCGCCGCCGGGCCCTTCGGTCTCGACCGTGAAGCCGGTCCCGGAAGGCGTGACGCGGTCGACGCTCGTCCCCAGCGCGAAGGTCACGCCGCGGTCCTCGAGGTAAGCCTGGAGCGGTTCGAAGAGCCCGGCACCGAAGGGCCGGCGCAGCGTGTCGAAGATGAGGCCCTCCTTGTTGCCCAGGAAGTAGAAGTGGAACTGCATGAGCAGCTCCGCCGCGCTGAAGTTCTCCTCTGGGTTGAAGAAGGAGTGCGCGAAGACCTCGAAGAGCATGCGCCGGGCTTCCGGCGGGAATTGGAGCGAGTCGAGGTAGTCCGCCGCGCTCATCGAATCCCAGCGCGCATAGGTGTGCGGGCCGTAGGCGAACATCGCCATGACCTGCTTCGTCGGCACCTTCAGGGCGTCGAGCAGGCTCATGGTCTTCGTGCGACGCACGAGCTCGACCACGTTCAGCGGCGGCTGCTTCGGCAGGTTGCTGAAGGACTCCATGGCGCCGCCCGGGCCGTACACGGGGTAGTCCTCTTGCGCCTCGAGCACGCCGAGATCCGGATCCACGCGGCGGATGAGCTGGCGGAGGTTGTAGTACTGGCGGAAGAAGGCGTGAAAGCCCCGCTCCATCTGGAAGGGCGTCCCGTCGGCGAGCTGGTCTTGCCAGGCACCGGCGCGGCCGCCGAGAAAGGCCTCCTTCTCGACAACCGTGACCTGCTTGCCCTGTTCGGCGAGCACCGTGGCGGCGGCGAGGCCGGCGAGTCCGCCGCCGGCGATGAGCACATCGGTCATGAAAAGGGAGCTCCCCGCCTCCTCAAGCGAGGGGCCGCTGGGCGAGGAAGGAGTGGACGATACCGCGTTGCCAGCCGTCCATCGCCTCGGTGTGAACGTGGGTGAATCCGTGGCGCTGAAGCCGGGCTTCGAAGCCGCGCACCCCGTCGAACTCGTTCACCGAGCGGCGAAGGTAACGGTAGATGCCGGTCTTGCCCGCGGTGAGCATGCCGCCGGGGATGATCACCCCGAGCGTGACCGCGTTCCAGAGGGCTTTGCGCACCGGTGAGTCGGCCACCGAGTACTCGTGGAAGCAGATGCGTCCGCCGGGCTTGAGCAGCGCGAAGAGGCGTTCGAGGCAGGCGTCCGCGTCGGGCACGTTGCGAATGCCGTAGGCCATCAAGATCCCGTCGTAGGGGCCCTCGGCGCCGGCCGCGGCCGGGTCCATGGCGTCGCCGAGGAGCCAGCTGGCCCGGAGGTGACGCTTGGCGCGCGCCTTCTCGAGCATGCCCGCGGAGGCGTCGAGGGCCGTGATCTCCGCGCGCGGGTACACGTCCCGTAGCGCGGCCGTGCTCACGCCGGTGCCGCAGCAGAGGTCGAGGAGCTGGGCCTCGTCGGGCACCCCCAGCCGTGCCGCACTCATGCGCAAGTGCTTGGAATAACCGGGGTTCATCCCCGTAAGAAGGTCATAGGTGCCCGCGATACCATCGAAGGCCTTCGGGACGGTTCGCTTCTGGGCGCTGAGCTCGGGCATGGGGCCGCGTGGCGGCGAGACCCCCGGCGCATTAAGGGAAAGCGTGGATGATCGCGCGCGGTGAGCGGTGAGGCCGGAGGTGCGAGGAGGGCGCCGGAGCAGCAGGCGAGAGCCGATGATCGGCTCGCGGCCGTCGCGGCGCTCGTCGCCCTCGCCATGATCGCGCAGCAGATCGCCTCCAAGGCGGTGCGCGACACGCTCTTTTTGGCGGCCTACGACGCCCGGGAGCTGCCTCGCGCCATGCTGGCCACCGCGGGCCTGGCTCTGGTTGGCGTGTTCTTCCTCTCGGGGCTGCTGCGGTCCCGGGGTCCGGCGCGGGTCGTGCCGGCGCTCTTCGCCGCGAGCACGGCGCTGTACGTCGGCGAGGCCGTCCTCGTGAGGCAGGCGCCGGAGGTCGCGGCGTACGTGCTCTACCTCCACGTGGGCGTCTTCGGCTCCATGGTCGTCAGCGGCTTCTGGAGCGTGGTCAACGAGCGCTTCGACCCGCACTCGGCCAAGCGGCGCGTCGCGCGCATCGCGAGCGGGGCCACGCTCGGCGGGGTGGTCGGAGGGTTGATCGCCGAGCGCGTCACCTCGCTCTTCGGCGCCCCGGCGGCTCTCCCAGTGCTCGGCGCCATCACGGCGCTCGCCGGGCTCGGCGTGGCGGCGCTCGGGCGCGGCACGCCGCCGGACGCGACGCCGCCGGCCGAGCGCGTGTCCGGCCTCGGGGCGCTGCGCGGAAGCGCGTACCTGCAGCGCATCGCCGGCGCCGTGGTGCTCCTGGCCGTGGTCGGGGCGCTGGCCGATTTCGCGCTGAAGGCCCAGGCCGACCAGGAGCTCTCGAGCGAGCGCGAGCTCGCGGCCTTCTTCGGCGCCTACTACACGGGGCTGTCGCTGCTGACCTTCCTCGTGCAGAGCTTTGCGTCGCGGCTGGCCCTTGGACGACTCGGCATCGGCGGCGCGCTCACGCTCCTGCCCATCGCCGTGCTGGCGACGTCGGCGCTCGGCACGTTCTTCGCCCGGCTCTGGAGCGTGGTCGTGCTCCGCGGCGCGGCGGCGGTGCTCGAGAGCTCCGTGCACCGGTCCGCCTACGAGCTTCTCTTCACGCCCGTCGCGCCGCGGGAGAAGCGCCCGGCGAAGCTCGTGATCGACGTGGCCGGGAATCGCCTTGGCGACGCCCTCGGCTCGCTCTTCGTGCTCGCGCTACTGGCCGTCGCCGGGACGGACGTGGTGAGCGCCAGCGTGCTCGCGGCCGGGGCGGCGGCGGCGGCGGCGCTCGTCGTCATCGCCCGGCTCCAGCGCGGGTACGTGGAGCAGCTCGCGGCCAGTCTCCGCCGCGGCGACCTCGAGCTGCAGGACGACGCCGCGGCGGACGCGACCACGCGGCGCACGCTCGCGGAGACCACCATGGCCTTGAACCGCGAGCGGCTCCTCGCGGAGATCGAAGCGCTCCGAAAGACCCAGGGCGCGGCCGAGGAGCCCGGAAGCGCGGCGCCGCCCCCCGAGCTGCCGTCGGCGCTGGCGGCGGGCGCGGCCGAGGCGCCGGACCGGGCGCAGGAGCTCACGAGCCAGGACGAGGACCGGGTCCGGCGCGCGCTCGTGCACCCCCTCGACGACCGGCTCCTGCCGGACGTGCTGCCGCTCCTCGCGGGTCCGAGCCGGCGGCCGGCAGAGCGGGCGCTCCGCCGCGCCGCGCCGCGGTACCTGGGCCAGCTCGTCGATGCGCTCCTCGATGCGCAGC
>JBCCAW010000681.1:0-2978 GCA_039814655.1 Myxococcota bacterium
CCGGTGCCCGCGCCCGGCGCCACCCCCGAAGGCTCGCCCTACGCCGCGCAGCCCGGGGAGCTCGCCGACGCCGACGCCGACGCCGCGGCCGCCGCGCCCGTCGCCGCGGGCAGCCGGACCTTCGGCGTCGCCGACGTGCCCCGCGGGCGCCGCTTCCGCATCCCCATGAGCCCGACGCCCACGGCCTTGCTCGGCGAGCGCCTCGACGAGGGCTTCCGCGTCGTCGTCGAAGGGGCCCTGGCGCGTCAGGGGGCGCGGCGTATCGCCGGTGCGCACCCGCAGGTCGAGCGTGCCGCGATCTTGAACCAGGGCGACCACGCCGAGCTGACGCTGCGTTTCGTGGCCGGCGCGACCCCGGCCTATCGCGTCGACATCGTCGACGGTGGCCTCGACGTGACCGTGGGCCGTTGAGGGTCGGCTGAGCCCGCTCCTCAGGAGCGGCGGTCCGACGCCTTGTCGAGGTCGAGGATCTTCTGCCGGCCGACGTAGGACTTCGTCTCGTACTTGGTCATCTTGCCGATCTTCCGAACGATGTCGGCCATGCGCTCGGCCTCGCGGAGCATGGTCGTCGCCGCCCGGTGTTCCGCCGTCTCGCCGGGCAGCTTGCGCTTGAGCAGCTCCGCATAGGCCATGACGCTGGTCAGAGGCTGGTTGAGCTCGTGGGCGGCCGTACCGGCGAGCTCGGCGATGAGCGCCTGCTTCTCCGTATCGGCGAGCTTCTGCTGGGCCTCGGCGAGCCGCTCCTCCGTGCGGAGCTGGTCCCGCAGGTCCGTGAAGATCCCGAAGATCGCCACGGGCTCGCCGCGTTCGTAGATCGTCGCGGCGCTCAGGCGAATGGGAATGGGCTCGCCGTCGCGCCCGAGGGCGTGCACGCGCGTCGGCTCGAGGCGTCCCGCGCCGCCCCAGCGCTCATCGCGGACCCGTCGCCGCACGTCCTCGGCGCCCCCGCGGGGGAAGAGCTCTTGGAGGCTCAAGCGACCCACGACCTCCTCGGCCCGGTAGCCGTAGATGCGTTCGGCGCTCTGGTTGAAGAGGATGACGTTCCCGTCCTCGTCCGAGGCGAGGATGCCGTCCACGCTCGCGTCGATGAGCGACTCGAGGAACTCCATCGTCTTGACGAACTCCGCTTCGGTACGCCGCTGCTCCGTGACGTCGTGAAAGGAGATCAGCACGGCGCCGTCTCCCTCGCCGCCGAGGCTCGCGAAGGAGCAGCTCACGACCAGGAAGTCGCCGGCGCCGCGGCGGAGGCGGAGGTCGACGCCGCGAGGGTACTCGCCCCGGGCGAAACCCGCCCAGAGGTCTTCGGTCCGGGGCCGGTCGTCCGGGTGCACGAGCTGGATGGCGTCCAACCCCTCCACGTCTTCTTCGGACACGCCCACCATCGAGTAGCTGCGCGGGTTGGCAAAGAGGAGGTGCCCCGTCGCGGAAACCACCGCGATGCCTTCGGCCGCCGAGGCGAAGAGGTCTGCGTAGCGGCGTAGCTCACCCAGGCGCCGCTCGGCTTCGAAGCGGGCGAAGGTCACCTGCTGAGTCTGGTCCCGCAGCGTCTGCATGACGCGTGCGTTCCGGAGCGCGACGGCGGTCGCGTTGGCGACGGTCTGGCAGAGCTCCGCGTCCCGCGCGCGGAGCTCACCGCCGGTGGCCCCGCGGAGGAAGAGCACGCCGACGGCATGCTCCTCGTGAACCAGGGGAAAGAGATTCAGCGAGCCGTGCTGGCCCTTCGCCCCCTCGTCGCGCACGGCGTCCAACACCGGATGCGTCGAGGCGTCAGGGATGGTCAGCGGCGCGCGGCTCTTCAACACCTCGCGAATCTCCGGGTACCGACCGAGGTCGAGCTGCAGATTCGCCACGCCCGCATCGTCGCTCGTCACCACCACGTAGCCGACGTCCTCGGCGGCTCCGGGATGGCCCTCGGGCACCATCACGATGGAGGCGCGCTCCACCTGCACGACGTCGGCGATGCGTTGCACGACGGTGTAGAGGATCTCGCGCACGTCGAGAAACGAGGTCAGCTTCTGCGTGAGGTCGAGGAGCGCGCGGGCGTCGTTCCGCTCCTCGGCGAGCGCACCCAGATCACCGTGTGCCCGCTGCCGCGCACGGAGCCTCGCCGCCAGCTCGCCGGGGCCGACACCGTCGGCGAGCACGTCGTCGGCGCCGAGGGCGAAGGCGCGTTCGCAGCTCACTCCGCGCGCATGCGCGTCGGGAAAGATCACGACGATGGGGCGTCCGGCGAAGGCCGGGTCGCGCCGGAGATCCCCGAGCTGGTCCAGCGTGTGCGCTGGGTCTGCCCTGCCGTCGAGGAGGATCACGTCCGCGCCGGGACCCTCCACGGGCTCGAGACCCGCATCACGAAGGACGCCCTCCATGGCATCGTGCTCCGGCCCCGGGGGCGCCTCGCCCGCCAGGACGAGCACCTCGAGCGACGCACGCATCGCCTACGAGCGTAGCACGGCGGCGCCACGCCGTTGAGGGCCCAGTGGACCCGCGCGTCCCCGCGGCCATACTGAGGCGTGGAAGCGAACGAGTGGGAGCGGAAACGCCCGTGAGCGCCCCGCGAAGCAGCTGGCCCATCGGCATCTTCGATTCGGGGCTCGGTGGTCTCACCGTGGCCGCGGCGATTCGCCGGCGGCTGCCCCGGGAGTCGCTGGTCTACTTGGGGGACACGGCCCGGGTGCCCTACGGGACGCGGAGCGCCCACACGGTGATTCGCTACGCGCGAGGGTGCGCCCGGCGTCTCGCGACCCGGGACGTCAAGGTGCTGGTGGTCGCCTGCAACACCGTGAGCGCCGTGGCCTTGCCCATGCTCCGGGTGGAGCTCGACGTGCCCGTGCTCGGGGTCGTGGCTCCCGGCGCGGCCGCCGGCGTCGCCGCCACGCGGCGCGGCGCCCGCCTCGGGGTGCTGGCCACGGCGGGCACGGTGGCCTCCGGGGCCTACGGGCGAGCGGCGGCGGCGCTCTCGTCGCGCGTCGAGGGGGTGC
>JBCCAW010000501.1:0-4483 GCA_039814655.1 Myxococcota bacterium
CCCCGGACCCCCGGTGGTGCAGCGCCGGCCCGCCCCCCCCGGGCCGCCCGCGCCCCGCGCGGCCCGCGGCCGGAAGCGCGCTCGCCGCGAGCGCTCCGATGAAGACCCGGCGCCGCATCTCACATGGTTCCGGCGCGCGGCGCCCGCACCCTCACCGCGGGGCCGAGCGCGCGGGCGATGGCCGGGAGCCGCGCCGCCTGCACCGGCGGAGCCGCCGCCCGGAGCGGGACCACCCGAACGTCGTGTCCCTGCCGCGGGCTTGCGTGCCAAGCCCAGAAGTCGTTCTCCGTCCAGAGGGGCAGCGCCTCCAGGGCGTCCACCACCAAGCGGTCGCCGCGGCGTGCGAAGGCCGTGCGCAGGAACGCTCCATCGCGCGTCGTCCCAGTTATCCGCCTGGAGCCCGCTCGGCGGGCCCCGTTCGGAGCTCAGGCGCGACGACGACCGCACGGGCGCAGCCTGAGGCTCAGATCGCGAAGGCGCCTACCGCCGCTTCGCAGCCTTCCCAGTGAACGCGGAGGTTCTCCGGGTCCGCGAGGTAGTCCTCGGGCGTGAGGCGCTCCGGGAAGCCGGTCCACTCCTCGGGACCGAAGAAGTCGCCGCCCTTGGCGTCGGGGTCCGCGCACGCGCGGAGAATTCCGAGCGCGCCGTCTTCCGCCGACTGAGCGTTCGCCATGATGGGGCTCTCGGCCTCCATGCCTCCCGTGGCCAAGGTCGTCGCCTGAAGGTTCGTCATCGCCAGGCCCGGATGCGCCAGGAGCGCCTTCAGGTTCGTTCGGCCGGCGGCGTCGAAGCGCTGCTGCAGGTCGTAGGTGAAGGCGCAGTTGGCGAGCTTGGTCTGGTGGTAGCGCTCCCAGCGGGGACCGCCGAACGCCGCGGCCTCTTTGGGGGTGCCGTCGCCGCCGAGGTCCCCGCCGCGCCGCTCGAAGTACTTCGCCCCGAGGGGGCCCCCGCGCCGCGCGTTGGAGCTGTGGTTCACCACGCGCCCGTCGTCGCTCTTCGCCAAGAGCGGGAAGAGCTCCTTCGTGAGCAAGAAGTGCGAGAGCACGTTGGTCTGCATCTGCACGTCGTAGCCGTCGCCGGTGGCCTGGTCCGGGAGCGCCATGACGCGGGGGTTGTTGCAGAGCACGTGGCGGCGGTCGGGGGCCCCGGCGACGGCCTTCGCGGCCTCGCGCACGCTCGCGAAGCTCTGCAGGTCGCAGGTGACGGGCTCGAACTGCGCGCCGGGAACCTCTTCCCGGAGCCGCGCGAGGGCCGCGGCCGAGCGGGCGCTCTCGCGGTTGAGCACGAGGACGCGGGCCCCGAGCCGGGCGAGCTCGCGCGCGCAGACGTAGCCCGTGCCGCTCGTGGTGCCCGTGATGGCCACGACGAGGCCCGTCATGTCGCGCGTGTGCTGGTCGAGAACCGTCTGGAGAAACTTGGTGTCGATGCTCATGGGTCTTCCCTTCCTTTCGAGGCGCGGGCCTTCTCGCGGCGCCGGCCTGCT
This sequence comes from Myxococcota bacterium, assembly GCA_039814655.1. GTDB lineage: Bacteria > Myxococcota_A > Polyangia > Polyangiales > Houyiibacteriaceae > CALCTH01. Next base: position 1,484 of record JBCCAW010000501.1, read on the forward strand.
CCCGCTGTCCGCACCGCGTGGACCGGGCCCCGCGGCGATGAAGGGACTCTGCGTCCGGGCGCTTCGGAGCGCCTGCCCGGTCCTCTCGCGGTCCTGCCCGATTCTCTTCGCCTTAAGATGAAGCGCCACGGCGCGGCACCTCCCGCGCTACCTTGGCGACCATGAGCCTCGCCCACCTCACACGCCGCGTGGAGACGCATCTGCGAGGCAGAGTCGGGAATCTTCGAGCGGAGAGCCTCGAAGGGGAGCCCATCGCGGGGCTCTCCTTCTATCGGCGCACGGCGCCGACGGAGTTCCAGGCCTTCGTCTACGATCCGCTCGTGTGCCTGATTCTGCAGGGCACAAAGGAAACCTCGGTCGGCGACCGCATGCTGCGCGCCAGCGCTGGCGAGCACATCGTCGTCAGCCACGATCTCCCCGTCGTCGCCCGCATCACCGAGGCGAGCGAGGACCGACCCTACGTGGCGCTCATCGCCCGCCTCGACGTGTCCGAGCTCCGGAGCCTCCACGACGAGGTCGGAGGCGCTGGCGAGGCCGATGCGTCGGGCGCCTATGCGGTCGCGCCCGTCGACGACGCGCTCCTCGCCGTGCTGACGCGCTACGTCGCCTTGCTCGACGAGCCGGCGGCTGCGCCGGTGCTGGTGCCGCTGATTCGCCGCGAGCTTTCCTACCGGCTCCTGCACGCGGGCAACGGCGCCATGCTCCGCACGCTCCTGCACCGGGACAGCCACGCGAGCCGCATCGGCCGCGCCATCGATCGGCTCCGGAACAGCTACCGCGAGCGCCTGGAGGTGCCCGCGCTCGCGCGCAGCGTCGGCATGAGCACCTCGGCCTTCCACAAGCACTTCCGGCGCGTCACGGCGACGACGCCGCTGCAATACCAAAAGGACCTGCGGCTCACGGAAGCCCGCCGGCTCCTCGAGAGCGAAGCGCACAGCGTTTCGACGGCCGCCTTCGAGGTCGGCTACGAGAGCGCGACGCAGTTCAGCCGCGAGTTCTCCCGGAAGTTCGGCGCGCCGCCCAGCGCGCTGCGTGGCCGTACGGCTGCCGCGTCCTGAGAGGGAGCGACGCCAGCCCGTCGCGCCGCGAGCGCACCCCGCAAAGGCCCGACGGCGCCCCACGGAAAACGCCCCCGCGGGGTGAACCCACGGAGGCGTTTTCACGTGTGGCGCGCTTGCGCGCGCGCGTCGCCGTTCAGTTGTTCGGCAAGGCGCTGTTCGCGGACGCCGTCGGAGCCCCCTCGCCCGGCTGACCCATCCAGTTGTACCGGTCGGTGCTCAGCAGGGTGAAGTGAATCACGAAGGCGAGGGCGAAGAGGAAGAGGTGAAGGCCGACGAAAGCCTGACGCGGATCGAAAATCAGCCAGATTCTATGCATGTCGACGTTTCCTCAGCCCAGCAGCATCTGAGCCGTGTTGGTCACGGTCTCGAGAAGGCCAAAGTTGCCCGGATCGTTCGCGAACCAGGGCTGCCAGGCCCAAACGAAGTAGTGAGCCGCGATCGCAAAGATGATGTACCCGATCGTTCCTCGGATCATCCACTTGTTGAACTCGATCGCTTCTTCTTCTGTCAGCCCCGTCATGGAGCCTTGTCTATCTGCCATCGGTCGGTGACCTCCTCTCGTTTCACTCGAAAGCGCGCGCGATTTAGTTCACGCGGCTCGAACCGGCTCCACGGAAGGTCCGGTTGCGTCCGTCTCCGCCGCCCGCGGCGAGTACCTCTTCGCGGGTGACGCGCACGGCGCCGCGGTCCCGTGCGGCCTTCTCGGCCAGGTCGCGGAGCCGCTTGGCGGCGCTGATGCGCGCCACGACGGGCACCGCCGCCACGGCGCGGTCCAGGGCGGCCTCGGCTTCCTGTTCCCAGGTGAGCGGGGCGTCGAGGCGCGTTGGCGTCGCCTCCACCCGGTCGAGCTCCGTGCCCAGGGGCAGGATGTGGAAGAGCGCGTCGAAGAGCGCGTTGCAGACCTCCTGGAGGAGGTAGGACGCGCCGCCATAGCCCATGAAGGGCGTCCCCGTATGCCGGCGAATGGCCGTGCCCGGGAAGGACGCCGGCACGTAGGAGCCCTTGGCGCCGGCCTCGGCCAGGTACATGCGTTCGTTGTACGAGCCGAAGAGCACGAGCGGGGGCGCGTCGTGGATCTTCTCGCGAATGCTCGCGTTGTCCGTCTTGGCGCCGGGCAGCCGCGGCACGGCGAAGCTGCAGGGAAGGCCGAGCTCGTCCTCGAGGAACGCTCGGAGCCCGCGCGCGTAGGTCTCGTTCGCCACGACGCCAAAGGACGCCGTGCCAAAGAAATCCTGCGTGACGGACCGCCAGAGGTCCCACATGGGCTTGAGCGTCGTGTGCTTCTCTTTCTCGATGAAGGGTTCCGGGTCGAGCCCGGTCAGCTCGCCGAGCTTGCGAAGAAACTTCGTGGTCGAATGCAGGCCGATGGGCGCCTGGAGATACGGCCGCTCAAGCTCTTCACAAAGGAGTCGCCCGAACTCGCGATACATCACGACATTCACGTCGGCGTTTGCAAGTTTCGACACGTCTGCCAGGTGAGTGCCCAGAGGGAACACCATGTTGATCTCGGCGCCCATGCCCTCCACCAAGCGTCGGATCTCGGCAAGATCTGACCAGGTGTTGAACATGCCGTAGGTGGGGCCAATGAGATTGACCCGCGGCTTTTCGCCTTCCTTCTTCTTGCGCTTGCGCGGGCCCTTCTTCGGCCCGTAGTGCTTCCAGAGCCAGAGCATGGCGCGGTCCGCGCTCTGCCACTGGTCCTCGTCGATGGTGCGCGGGAGAAAGCGCTGAATGCCCGTGCCTTCCGGCGTCACGCCGCCGCCGATCATCTCGGCGATGGAGCCGGTGACCACCACGCTCGGGAGCGCCGGGTCCAGCGTCGCGTGGGCGCGCTTCATGGCGCCCTCGGTGCCCTTTTGGCCGAGCTCTTCTTCGCCAAGGCCCGTCACGACGATGGGCAGCTCGTGCGGCGGCAGGCCGTCCGTGTAGTGGAGCACGG
>JBCCAW010000546.1:0-4107 GCA_039814655.1 Myxococcota bacterium
CGCCGCCGGCGTCGTCGCCGACGCCGGCGCCACCGAAGCCCGTGCCTTCGCCAGGGAAGCCGTCGATGGTCACGCCGGGGCTCGCGCCGTCGCCGCCGCGCCCGCCGCCGGGCCCGCCGAGTCCGCCGGCGCCGCCCGCACCTGAGCAGCCTTCGCTCTCTTCGCCGTCCTGCCCCGCGGCATCGACGGTGCCGGCGACGTCGAAGCTGCCGGCGCGCACCTGGAAGGGCTGGCTGCCGACGACGGTCAGCGTCACGCCCTCGGCCACGGTGAACTCGCCCGCGCTCAGCACGGACGTCGTGGCGTCGAAGGTGCCGACGGCGACGCCGTTTAGGAGCCCCGTGTCCGTGTCGAAGGTCGCGTCGGCCACGACCCTGACGTCCGGCGCTGCGAACTCGCAGGTGGCGCTGCACAGGTCCGTCCCGTCGTCGCACTCCTCGCCGGCGCTCACGTTGAGAATGCCGTCGCCGCAGACCGCGAGCGTGCAGTCCGAGTTGCAGGTCTCGGTCTCGCCGCCTGGGCCGCTACCCGCACCGCCGGCGCCATCACCGTCGCAGGCCTCGCCCGCCGCCGCGTTCACGACGCCGTCGCCGCAGGCCGCCGGCGTGCAGTCGGCGTTGCAGTCGGCCGTCTCGCCGCCGGTGCCCGCGCCGTCACCGTCGCAGGCTTCGCCCGCCGTCGCGTTCACGAGCCCGTCGCCGCAGAGGGCGTCCGTGCAGTCGACGTCGCAGGTGGCGCTTTCGGCGGGCGTGCCGCCCACGCCGTCGTCGCAGGCCTCGGCGTCGCCCTCGGCCACGCCGTTGCCGCACACGGCGTCGGCGCAGGTGCCGGCGTCGCAGAAGGCGCTCGCGCAGTCGGCGTCGGCGCCGCAGGAGAGCCCGCTGGCGCAGGCGTCGCAGACGCCGCCGCCGCAGTCGACGTCGCTCTCGGCGGCGTTCTGCACGCCGTCGTCACAGGTGGGAAGCGGCGCACACACGCCGGCCTCGCAGAGGTCACTCATGCAGTCCGCCGCGTCGCCGCAGCTCTCGCCGACCACACAGGTCGCGCCGCAGACGCCGCCGCAGTCCACGTCGGTCTCGTCTTGGTTCTGCGCCCCGTCGTCGCACGACGGGTCCGGCCCAGCGTCGGGCACGCCATTGTCCAGGCCGCCGCCGTCCAAGACGCCGCCATCGGCGTCGACCCCGCCGGTTGCCGCGGCGTCGTCGCCACACGCTACGGCCAGGCCCAGGGCCAAAAGCGCCGTGATTTCGATTGTTCGAGTCATCGTCTCTCCCTCTGCCGGGCACGACGCAACGCGCCCTGACCCGACCCGGAAGAGATGCGCGCGAGGGGAGCACGGCGCGACTTAAGGCGACTTAAAGCCGGGGCCTTGGCCGCGGGGGGATGCAGCGTCGAGAGCAGCTCGCAATGCACGAAGCGCCGGGAGATGTGCGCGGCGCTTCCGGAAGGCGCGTTCTCGGGAAAAGCTCGACGTGCTCGTCGAAGGACGACGCGCCGTCGACGCCGCGAAGACCCCGGCCCCGGACGACGCCCTCGCCGACGGCGAGTAGGGGCAGACGCGCCCCTCGGCGTACCCTCGGCGGGTGAGCGACGACGCCGAGACCCTGGATGCGCGCGCGCCCCAGCCGGCTGGGGCGCCGCCGAAGCGCCTTGGCCGCTACCGCGTGCGCGGCGTCTTGGGGCGCGGGGCCATGGGCGTGGTCTATGACGCGGTGGACCCGCAGCTCGACCGGCCCGTCGCCGTGAAGGTGATCCGCGCCGGCGCGCACGTCGACGCCATGGCGCGCGCCCGCCTCGCGCGGGAGGCGCGCTCGCTGGCGAAGCTCTCGCATCCGAACGTCGTCCAGGTGCACGACGCCGGCGAGGCCCCGAGCCCGGACGGGCCTCAGGTGTTCATCGCCATGGAGCGCGTCGACGGGGAGGACCTCGCGCGGCATCTGGACCGCCTCCGGAAGAGCGCCCGCTGGCGTCAGGGCCGGGCCGTCGACGAGATCCTCGCGCTCTTTCTGCCCGCCGGGGAGGGGCTGGCCGCGGCCCACGCCCAGGGCCTCGTGCACCGCGACTTCAAGCCCGCCAACGTGCTCGTCGCCCGCGACGGCCGGGTGCTCGTGGGCGACTTCGGCCTCGCGCGGCCGGCCGACGCCACGACGCCCGTGGCCCCGCCGTCGGCCGTCGCGCTTCTCGGCAGCGACACCACGGCCTTCGCCGGGACGCCGGGGTTCATCGCGCCAGAGACCTACCGGGGTGAGCTGCCCGGCGCGAAGATCGACCAATACGCCTTCTGCGTGAGCCTCTACGCGGCGCTCTACGGGGCCCGGCCCATTCGCGCAGATACGGCGGCGGCGCTGGCGCAAGCCACGCTCCTCGGCCGCATCCGGTCGCCGGCCAGCGCGCCGCCGGTGCCGCCACGGGTCGCCCGGGTGTTGCGTCGTGGTCTCGCCACGGAGCCCGACGAGCGCTTTCCGGACATGCACGCGCTCCTCGCCGCGCTCCGGTCGAGCCGTGCCCAGCCGAAGCGTCTGCGCCGGGCGGCGCTCGCGGCGCTGGCGGTGCTCGGAGGCGGGGCGCTCGCCTTCGGCGCGGGGCTCTCCGCGGCGCCGGGCGACACGCGCTGCGCCGCCAAGGCCGCGCGCCTCGACGCCGTGTGGAACGCCGAGCGACGGGACCGGCTCGGCGCGCGTATCGCCGCCGTCCCCGTGCCCTACGCCGCGCAGCTTTGGGTGCAGGTGGCGCCACGGCTCGATGGCTACGCGGCGAAGTGGCGCGCCGAGCGCGTGGCGTCCTGCGAGGCGGAGCTCACGCCGGAGCCTCCGCCGCTCCTCGAGTCCCGCAATGCCTGCTTGGCCCGGCGCCTCGGCGTCTTGTCGGCCTACCTCGACGCCTTGGAGACGCCGGACCCGGGCAGCGTCGCGGCTTCACTCCGCGGTGCGGGCGCGCTCCCGGACCCCGCACGCTGCGCGGACCCGGCCTTTCTCGCCACGCTGGCGGAGGTGACGGAGCCCCCGGAGCCCGTGGCCGCGCGCGTTGGCGCGCTCTTTCCAATGCTCGACGCCGCGCGCGCCGAGGGACAGGCCGGCCGCGTGGACGCGGCGCTGGCCGCTGCGCGCGAGGCCGAGCTGGAGGCGCGCGGGCTCGGGCATGCGCCACTCGACGCCGAAGCGGCGCTGGTGCGTGGAGAGCTCGAGATGCGTCGCGGGCTCTTTGGCGACGCCTCGGACTCGCTCCACCGCGCCTATGTCGCGGCTCGTGCCGGCGGCGCCGAGCTACCCGCCGCCAAGGCGGCCATGGCCCTCACGCGCGTCGTGGGTGTCGAGCGCGGGCGCGGCGAGCAGGGGCTTTACTGGGCCGAGCTCGCCGACGCGAGCCTCGCCCGCCTCGGACCGGACCCGGCGCTCCGCAACCGCGCGCGCCTCGCCCGGGCGTCGGTGCTGCACGAGCTCGGGCAGCGGGCCGAAGCGATGGAGCTCGTGCGCGAGGTGCAAGGCCAGCTCGAAGGCCCGCCGCCGGCGCCCCCGCTCGAGCTCGCTCCGGCGCTCCGCCTCGAAGGCGAACTGCTGCTGCGGTCCCGGGACTACCACGGAGCGCTCCGCGTGCTCGCGGGCCTCGACAGCACGCTGCGCCGCGTGCTGGGCGACGCCCACCCGGACCGGCTCGCCGTGAGCGTGTTGATGGCGTCTGCACAGATCGGCGTCCGTGAGTTCGACGCCGCTCGCGCCACTCTCGAAGAGGTCTTTCGCCTCGGCGAGCAGACCCTGCCCCCGAAGCACCCGGTCCGTGCGGACGCGCTCCTTCGGAAGGCGGGATACCTGACGCAGCTTAGGCCGCAGACCGGGTACGACGCGGCGCTGGCCGTGTACGACGAGGCCCTCGAGGTCACCCGCGCCGTGTACGGGCCAGGCCACAACCGTGTGGCGCGCGTGCTCCTCAACCGAGCGAGCGCGCTGGCCCGGGCCGGGCGCCGGGAGGAGGCCATCGCGGGGTGGCGCGAGGCCCTCGCGCTCCGGGAGGCGCTCTTCGGTGTGGAGCACCCGGACCTGGCGGTCATTCTTCAGAACATCGGCGCGACGCTCACCGAGGACGGGGATTTCGATGCGGCGCTGGAGGTCC
>JBCCAW010000861.1:0-1567 GCA_039814655.1 Myxococcota bacterium
CGTTGACGCGCCGCCAGCGTCTTGCCGGTGCGGCGGTCACGCAGTACCGGGACGCCCCCTTCGGCGAGGAGCACGGCGTCGAGGTCGCCGCGTCGCGCCAGCAGACGCAGCCCAGGTCCCTCGTCGCGCGCCTCCGCGCGGATGCGGCTTCCTACGAGCAGCTTGCGCAAGCGGCGCACGAAGCCGTCCGCGTCGTCACCTCGAGGGCGCTCGTCGCTGCGGCGAAGGCCCCCGCGGGCGTCGAAGACCACGACCTCCCGCAGGCCGCTCTCGGCCCCCGGGGGGCGCCGGTAGACGGAGAGCGCGACGAGGTGGGGCTTCGGACCGTCGACGCGCTGGACCCGGCCCAGGTCGAACTCATCAGTCACCGGCCGCCGGACCCGGCGCTCCGCCCGGTGCCGGCGCACCGGCGAGCGCGGCGAGGCGTCCCGCTTCCCGGAAGGACCTTGGTGAGTCGAAGGCCACGAAGGCGCGGGTCGCCTCGAGGGTCTCGAGCCGGTCCACGAGGTCGTAAAGCACGCCGTCGCCGAAGCGCTGTCGCCCTCCGAGGGCCCGCAGCCGCGCGTGCAGCGTGTCCCCCCGGGGCGCCGGGTCGACGAGCGGGTCGAAGGCGCAGCGCAGCCCCAGCCGTTCGGCGACGGGCTGCGCGAGCTCGGCCTCCCAGAGGCCCGCGGGAGCCCACACGACGGGCCGGTCGCCGCGGAGGAGCACCTCCAGATACTGCGCGAAGCGCGCCTGGTCCCTCGCGCCGGTGGTCAGCTCCCGCCCCGTGGGCAGAACGAGGTGTGCGGCCCCGGCGGCATCGGCGGCGTCGAGCACCCAGCGGATGCGCTCGTCCAGCTCGTCGTCCCGGCGGAATGGGCCTTCGGCGCCCACGCGTGCTCCATACGGAATCACCAGGCCGACCTCCAGCGAGCCGTCGATGCTCCCTCTCCACTTGGCCAGCGTCGCCGGGCGGGGAACCGTGGAGGGGAACGTGAGCTCGACGTAGCGAAGCGCCTCGACGTAGCGGGGCCCGGGCGGGCGGTCGACGACGGCGCCGGCGAGGATCTCGACCATGGGCGGGCTTAGCAGGCCCGGAATCGGCTCCGCAATGAAGCTCTTGCCGGGCGAGCACGCCGAGGGAAGCATCCCGGGCCTCGCGCCGTTATGCTGGGGAGCTCATGCGCGTCCGCGCCAAGATTCTCCGTGGCGTTCCCGCCGGCCTCCTCGCCGGCGCCGTCGCCCTCGGTTTCGCGCTGCTCTTCCCGCCGCCCCCCGCCGCCGCGCAGGGCTGGGGGCTGACCCGGGACCGGGGCTCCATGCGTAGTTCCATGCGGGCCCGGGGCATGCGCGCCGGCGCGACCATGCGCCGGCGGCCGGCGTCGGCCATGCGTACGCCTCCGCCGCGGGAAGCGCCCGGCGACCGCACCGAGGAGCTCCTCGTGCGCTACCGGCGCATTCTCGACGCGGACCCACGCGAGACCTTTGCCTTCCAGCGTCTCCTCGAGCTCTATCGGGAGCGGGATGGGGGCCTCGACGCGCTGGTGGCGGACCTCGAGGCCGAGCGCGCCGGCGACCAGACCGC
>JBCCAW010000169.1:0-10502 GCA_039814655.1 Myxococcota bacterium
GGACACGGACACGGACACGGCGTCGGAGTCGGACACGGACACGGACACGGACACGGACACGGACACGGACACGGACACGGAGTCGGAGTCGGAGACGGCTACGGACGCGGACACGGACACGGACACGTCACCCTCCGCCCCCGCCGCGCTGCGACGTCACGGCCGCGTGCTACACCGCTTCGGGTGAGCGACCCGCTGCTCCTCATCATCAGCTCGCCCTCCGGCGCGGGAAAGACGACGCTCACGCGACGCTTGCTCCAGCAGCTCGGCCAGGAGCTCCGGTTCAGCGTGTCGCACACGACGCGCAGGCCGCGGCCCACGGAGGTGGCGGGGCAGGACTATCACTTCGTCGACGTCGAGACCTTCCGCGGCATGGTCGCGGAGGGGCGCTTCGCGGAGTGGGCTGAGGTGCACGGGAACCTCTACGGCACCTGCATGAGCGAGATCGACGACGCGCGCCGCGAAGGCCGGCGGGCGCTGCTCTTCGACGTCGACTACCAGGGCGCCCGGCAGATCAAAGCCAAGATCCCCGCCGCCGTGGGCGTGTTCATCCTTCCGCCCTCGCTCTCGGAGCTCCGCGCCCGCCTCGAGGGGCGTGGGACCGAATCCCCGGAATCGCTCGAGCGCCGCTTCGCCGCCGCGAAAGAGGAGATCGAGCACTACCCTTTCTTCGACTACCTCGTGGTCAACGACGATTTGAACCGCGCCCACGCCGAGCTGCACGGCATCGTGCATGGCGAACTCTGCCGCCGCTGGCGCCTCGCCAAGCGCGCCGAGGCGCTGCTCCGGGAGTAGGCCGCGGCGAAGGTCCGCCCAGCGCGGCCCGCGCCTCAACCATCCAGCGCGGCGCGCAGCCCTTCGTCGAGCGTACGCACGGGCGAGAGCGCGATGAGCTGGCGCTCTCGCTTCGTGAGGCGCTCGACGTTCGCCCGAGGGAGCACGGCGCGCGCGAACCCCATTTTGGCGATCTCGAGCAGCCGGGGCCCCATGCGCGGCACGGCGCGCACCTCGCCGGCCAAGCCCAGCTCCCCCAGCACGGCCACGTCCGCGGCCACGGGGAGGTCCCTCGCGCTCGACACCACGGCCACCGCAAGGGCCAGGTCGAGGGCCCGCTCGCTGGCCCGGGCGCCTCCGGCTACGGAGGCGAAGACGTCTCGGTCGTGGAGCCTCACGCCGCCGCGGCGCTCGAGAATCGCAAGCAGGATGGCCAGCCGGCTCCCGTCGAGGCCGCTCACGACGCGCCGGGCCGACCCGTAGGACGCCGGCGCCACCAGCGCCTGCAGCTCGATGAGCAGGGGTCGCGTCCCCTCGGCCGTGGGCACGACCACGGACCCGGAGGCGTCCGCGGGCCGCTCGGCGAGAAAGAGCGCGCTGGGATCCGGCACCTCCCGGAGCCCCTCGCGGACCATCTCGAAGACGCCCACCTCCTGCGCGGGACCGAAGCGGTTCTTCACCGCGCGCACGAGACGAAAGGCGTGGCTCCGGTCCCCCTCGAAGCTGAGCACCGTGTCCACGAGGTGCTCGAGCACCTTGGGGCCGGCCAGCGCCCCGTCTTTGGTGACGTGCCCGATGAGAAAGAGCGCCACGCCCCGGCGCTTGGCCAGGTCCACGAGGCGCGCGGTCACCTCCCGGAGCTGCGTCACGGAGCCCGACGCGGAAGCGAGCTGGCCCGAACGCAGCGTCTGAATCGAGTCCACGACGACCACCGCGGGCCCGTCCTTGGCCTGGAGCGCCGCCTCCGCGTCCTCGAGCTCCGTGGTGGCCAGCAGGCGCACGTCGTCGACGCCCGGCGCGGCCAGGCGCCGGGCCCGGAGCGCGATCTGCGCCGCGCTCTCTTCGCCGCTCACGTAGAGCACGCGGTGCCCGGCCTTGGCGAGCGCGGCCATGGCCTGCATCAAGAGCGTGGACTTGCCGATGCCCGGGTCGCCACCGAGGAGGATCACTCCGCCGGCCACGGGGCCGCCGCCGAGCGCGCGGTCGAGCTCGCCGATGCCCGTGGGCAGGCGCCGCGCGTCGTCGACGTTCACGTCGGCCACGCGTACCGGCCGCGCCGTACCGCCGCTGCGCTCGACGGCCGCGGCGCTCGGCGCCGGCCCGATCTCCTCGAGCGTGTTCCAGGCCTGGCAGCCCGGGCAGCGCCCGAGCCATTGGCTCTGCCGCGCGCCACACGCGGTGCACTCGTAGGCGGGGCTGCTCTTCTTTCGCTTCGCGGCCACGCTACGTCATCGCCGACGCGCCCGTCGCGGACAAGGCGCTGGCCGACGGGAGGGAGGCGGCGCCTCCCGGGTGGGGGAGGCGCTCAGAAGATCACGCCCATCAAGAGGCGCAGCGTCTGGGCCCGGCCAATGCCGCCGCCGTTGGGCAGCTCGAGGCCCGCGAGGGGGAAGAGCAGGCCGTAGTTGAACTGGGCGTAGAAGCCGTCCGTGGTGAGCGGCCCGTCCTCGCTCCGGTAGTAGAGCGAGAAGTCGAGCTCCACGCCGAGGTTCTGCTGCAGGTCGTCGCCGCCCTCGAAGGCGCTGTAGGTCTGCCCCTCACGCATGGCCCGGCTGTAGATCATGTCCACGCTGGCGCCGAAGAGCTGGCCGTAGGGGCTCCGGATGATGTCGTAACCGAGGCCCGGCTTCAGGTAGTAGGCGCTCGAGACGGCGCCGAGCACGTTCCGGAAGAGGATCAGGTCCACGCGGTAGTTCGGGTGGAAGGAGAAGGCCGTCGCGCGGCTCCCGCCGTTCTGCTGCGCGAGCAGCTCGTTGCGCTGGCTCAGGCCGGCCACGCCAGCGTCGCCGCTCGCCAGGCCCGTGTAGAGGCGCAGGTAGAGCTTGTCGTTGAGCAGCCGGTACTCGCTCTCGAAGGCGAAGCCGTACTGCAGCAGCTGAAGCGACTGCGTCACGTCCGACGCCTCGCCGGAGGCGAGCGAGTCGATGTCGTCGATCTCGCCAGCCACGAGCGCGGCCTCGAGCTCGAGGCGCAGGCTTCCCCAGCGGAAGCGGGCCCAGAGGTCCGGCGTGAAGATGCGCGCGCCACGGTTGACGAAGGCGTCGCTGAAGGCGTTCGGGTCGTTGAAGTCGGCCCCGACCCCGCTCGTTCCGCCGGTCCCGGTTTGAAGCGAGCGGCTCTGCCGCTGAAAGAGAAAATGCAGCCCGCCGTCGAGCACCCAGCCGCCGCTCGCCAGCTTCACCTTGGCCTCTCGCTCGTCGGTCCGGCGCGCGGCAGCGAAGGCGAACTGACGGAGGTCGTCGACGCTGGTCAGGTCGAAGGTGGGGCTTCGAAGGTCGTCCTGGAGCCCCTGCTGAATGCCCTGGGACGCAAAGTCGTAGGCGCCCATGAAGTAGAAGCCCGCGAAGCGCGCGATGTACATGACCCGGTCGACCTCACTGGAGAAGTCGCCGTCGATGTCGTCGCCGCTGTTGAGCATCATGCCGAGGCCCCACTGCGTGGCCATGCGGCCGAAGCGAAGCTGGCCGATGCCGCGGCTGGTCACCTCGGCCCAGGCCCGGCGCGCGACGATGCCGTCGCGGAGCGAGTTGCGTCCGGCCTGAGGCGGCGTCTGCGAGAGCGAGTAGCTGTCGATGGGCGTCGTGAGGCTTCGGCCGCGGAGCCGCGTCGGGTCCGCGGGGTTGAAGATCAGGCTCTCCGGCGTCGAGCCGAGCACCAGGTTGTCGAAGACGTCCAGCGTGACGTGCACGCGCACGTCGTCGCTCAGCGCGAGCGTCGGCTGCACGCGCATGCGCATGGTGCCGTAGCGGAGCCGGTCCGTGCCGCCTTCGGTGCGCTCGATGCCTTCGAAGCCGACGTTCCGGTCCGCGGGCACCCAGTAGGCGAAGGTCGGGTCGCCGTTCGGGTTGCCGACGAAGTTGGTGCCGGGCCGCGTGTCCTGGCCGAGGAAGAAGTTGTCCTGCAGCTCGCCGCGCAGGCGGAAGTAGCCGTGAATGCTGAAGGTGGAGCGGGGCGCTTCCCAGCTGCCGACCGTGGGATCGGCGCTCGGGAGCGGCGCGACCTCGTCGAGCAGGTCCGCGTCGTCCTCGACGGGCTCGCTCTCGTCCCACTCCTCGTCGCCCTCGCCCTCCTCGGCGTCTGCGTACTCCTCCTCGTCGTCGTCGTAGTCCTCGTCGTCGTCCGCCGCGTCGCCCTCGCCCACGTCCGGCATGTCCAGGCTCGGCGCGCGGAGCTGAAGGTCCCCGTCGTCCTCCTCGTACTCGTCTTCGTAGTCCTCGTCGTCGTACTCCTCCTCGTCGGAGGCCGCGTCGTCCTCCTCGAGGAGCACGTCGTCCTCGTCCTCCGCCTGCGCGAAGGCCGCACTGGGTAGCCAGGCGAGGGTCAGGGCGAGCGCGATCGCGAGGCGAAGGAAGCGCGGCGGCGTCGGGTCGGTGGAGCGCATCGGCGGAGCCTTGGCCGCGCAGCACGATGTTCCGGCGCGGCAGCGGGGCCTATCACGCGCCTCGCGCGGGGGTCAACGCGCTGCGGCGGGGCTCATTCCCCGGCAGCGCCCGATCGCCCGACGCACGCTTGTGCGGCGCAGGGCTGCCCGGCGCTCCACTTCGTACTACGACCCTGGCGTGAACCAGTCACCGCCCCGGGACCCTCCTACCGTTTCCTCCGAACGCCTTCGCATGGGCATCGAGGTCGTCCCCCTGGGTGGCTTGGGCGAAGTGGGCATGAACTGCATGACCCTGGCTCACGGTGACGACGTTCTCGTCCTCGACTGCGGGGTGACCTTTCCCGGGCGCGTGCATGGCGTCGACCTCGACCACCCGCGCTTCGACCACATCGTCGCCGAGCGCGATCGGCTGCGGGGCATCGTCATCACCCACGGGCACGAAGACCATATCGGCGCCCTGCCCTACCTGGTGCGCACGCTCCTCGAGGCCGGCGCGCCGCTGCCGCCCATGTGGGCCCCGCCCTACGCCATCGCCCTCATCCGCCATCGCTTCGAAGAACACGCGGACCTCCCGAAGCCCACGCTCCACGCCTTCCACGTCGGCGAGCGGGTCTCCATCGGCGCCTGGGAGGTCGAGCCGGTACGGGTGAACCACTCCATCCCGGACTCGCTGGCGCTCGTGCTGCGCTCGCCGGGAGGCACGGTGGTGCACAGCGGCGACTTCAAGATCGAGGACCGGCCCGTGGACGGCGAAGCCTTCGGCCGGGACGCGCTCCGGGCGGCGGCGGAGGAAGGCGTCGCGCTCCTCATGAGCGACTCGACGAACGTCGACGTTCCCGGCGAGAGCGGCGAAGAGGCGGACGTGGCCGAGGCCCTTGGCGCGATCGTCGGCGCCGCGCGCGGCCGCGTGGTGATCGCCCAGTTCGCGTCGAACGTGTACCGCATCCAGGCCGCCTTCGGCCTCGCCGAGCGCTACGGGCGCCGCGTGGTGCTCCTCGGTCGGTCCGTGCAGATGCACGCCCGCATCGCCCGGGATCTCGGCATGCTCCCCGGCGCCGGCACGCGCCTCGTGGAGCCGGAGGAAGCCCAGCGCGTGCCCCGGGACCAGCTCATGGTGCTGGCCACGGGTACGCAGGGCGAGTGGCCCGCGGCGCTCCCGCGCCTCGCGCGCCGGGACCACCAGCACCTGGCCCTCGACCCCGGGGACGAGGTGGTGTTCTCGTCGCGCATCATCCCCGGGCACGAGCAGGTGGTGCACGACGTGGTCTGCAACCTCGAGCGCCAGGGCGTCGTGGTGCACGAACGCCGCGGGGCGCCGGGGGTGCACGTGAGCGGCCACGCCTGCCAGGGCGAGCAGCGCACGCTCATCGAGCTCGTGAAGCCCCGGGGCTTCGTGCCCGTGCACGGCACCTTTCACCACCTGAAGAAGCACGGCGCGCTCGCCCGCGATGCGGGCGTCGAGGACGTGCTGGTCGTCGAGAACGGGACGCGCATCGGCGTGCTCCCGGACGGCCTCGCGGCCGTGGGCCAGGTGGAGAGCGGGCGCGTGCACGTGGACCGGGGCCGTCCCGTGGACGACGAGGCGCTGCGCGAGCGCCGCTGGCTCGGCGAATCCGGCGTGGTCGTCGTGGCCATGGCCGTCTCGCCGGAGCTGCGCATCGTGGGCGACATCGATCTGACCGCGCGCGGGCTGCCCGAAGCCGTCGGCACCGACACGGTGCTCGACGAAGCGGCGGAGGTCGTGCGCGCGGAGATGAAGCGCTTCGCCCGGGACATTCGAGACGTGGACGACATGGAGGACCAGGCCCGGCGTTCGCTCCGGCGCTTCTTCGCCAAGGGCCACAACTACCGGACCCAGGTGGTCGCCATGGCCGTGCCCGTCTCCGCGGGCCGCGGGCGCTGAGATGCAACGTGCGGTCCTCGGGCTCGCGGCGCTCTTGGGCTGCGCGGGCCAGTCCCCCGCGGTGACGGCCCCGGCGACGACGGTGGCGAGAGAGCCCGGGGTCCCGGCGGCGCAGGAGCCGGCGCCGGCGGGCTCGGAGCCGCCGGGGACACGCACGGCCACGCCGGCAGAAGCCGAGCTCTTCGCGAAGCTCCTTCGGGAGACCGAGTCCCTCCGGGGGCTCCGCTTCCGCCGGACCGTGACGCTCACGGTGCAAACGGCGGAGGCCATCGCGACGACGCTCACCGCGGACCTCGACGCAGAGGACCTCGAGGAGACGCGCTTCGTCTACGTGACCCTCGGCCTGCTCGCGCCGGACACGGACGTTCGGGCGCTCCTTGCGTCCGTCGTCGCGGACCAGGTCGTGGGCTATTACGACACGCGGCGAAAGCGCCTCGTGGTGCGCGAGGACGTGCTCGGCGCGCTGCGCGAGCCCGGCGACGGGGAAGCGCAGATGGTGCTGGTGCACGAGCTGGTGCACGCGCTCCAAGACCAGCACTTCGGTCTGCCCGACGAGGAGGACGAACTCGACAGCGACGCGGCCAACGCGGTGCGAAGCCTCGCGGAAGGGGACGCCACGCTGGCCATGGTGGTCCGCGGGGCGCTCCGCGCCGGCGGGCTCGCTCCGGACAGCGCTGCGCCGGCCGTGCGCCGGGCGCTCATGGGCCAGGTCGCTGGCCGCCTCGGCGAGCTCGAGACGGAAGCCCTCATGGCCACCTTCGCCGCGCCCGGGCAGACGGCGCTCGCCGAGGCGCCGACCATTCTCCGGACGACGCTCGTCATGCCCTATTTGTACGGGCTGCGCTTCGCGGCGCGGCTGGCGCGCGGGACCGGCGACTTCGCCACCGTGGACACGGCCTATGGGCGCCGCCCGGGGACGACGGAGCAGGTGATGCACCCGGAGCGCTACCTCGCCGGCGAAGGCGCCGACCGGCTCGCCTTTCCCCCCCTGCCCGCTTTCGATGCGGCGGGCTGGCGCGAGGTGACGGAAGACACGCTCGGCGAGCTCGAGCTCGGCGTCTTCTTGGGGCGCGGAGGGGCCGCACCGGGCCGGGGTGGTGTCGACCGGAGCGCGGCGGAAGGCTGGAGCGGAGACCGGCTTCGCGTGCTGCGTCGCGGCGAGGCCGGGGCGGCGCTCTGGCTCACGAGCTGGGACGACGCGCGGGAGGCGCAGGAGGCGGAAGCGGCGGCGCGGGTCGCCGGCGCCGCGGCCGTCCGCCGGGGCCGGGGCCTGCTGCTGATGCTCGGGCTCAGCGACGACGAGCGGCGGCAGGCGCGCGGCGTGCTCGAAGCGGTGCTCGACGCGCTTCCGGCGCAGCCGCCACGTGGGCCTGGCTCCGGCGCCTCCCCGACGCCCGGAGCGCGTTGACCGAAGGGGGGGCCGGCGGTAGGTACCCGTCTTCGACGCCCGGTCCGCTGACGGTCGCGGGGCACGGGGGCGCGGCAGCGGCCCGCGGCAACCGTCCGATACGGCGGCCCGAGACGAGGGCGCGGCACGATCACCGGGCGCAACTTGGAAGGCAACGGGAGCGACGTGGAGTCCACGGTCAACGAAATCAGCCCGATCCTCGTCGAGGTGAAGGTCCAGGTTCCCTGGGAACGGGTCCAGAAGGACCTCAACGAGAGCTACGCCAAGCTCGCCAAGACGGCTCGCGTGCGCGGCTTCCGCCCGGGCAAGGTGCCCCGGAAGGTCGTCCGCCAGCTCTTCGGCCCGCAGGTGAAGGCCGAGGTGAGTGGCTCGCTGGTCGAGCAGGGGCTGCTGCACGCCGTGGAGGCCCACGAGATCGCCGTCGTCGCCCGGCCCGAGGTCCAGCCCGGCGCCCTGGCCGATGGCGAGGCCTTCGAGTTCACGGCCCGCATGGAGGTGCGGCCCAAGCTCGAAGCCGTGGAGACCGAGAGCCTCGAGGTCTGGCACGAGTCGCCGAAGATCGCGGACGAGGCCGTTCAGGGGGAGCTCACGAAGCTCCAGCGAGAGCATTCGAGCCTCCGTGAGCCGGAGCCCATGCGCCCGGCGAAGGCCGGCGACCAGATCACCATCGGCTACACGGTGAGCATCGACGGGGAGGCCAAGGAGGACCTCGGTGCCGAGAGCCGCGAGGTGGACCTCGGCGAAGACCAGCTTCTCGAGGAGCTCGAACAGGGCCTCCAGGGCACGCAGCCCAGCGACGAGGTGACCGTGGAGGTCCCCTTCCCGGAGGACCACCCGAACCCGGAGCTCAAGGGCAAGACGGCGGTCTTCGCCATCGAGGTCAAGGCGCTCCGGGAGCGGCTCCTGCCGGAGCTGGACGACGAGCTGGCCAAGGACGTCTCGGACGACTTCGAGACCCTCGAGGCGCTCACCGGGGACATCCGCGGCAAGCTCGAGGACAAGGCGGAGAAGGCGTCGCGGCGGGAGCTGCAGCAGAAGCTCATCGACGCGCTCATCGACGCGAACGAGTTCCCGGTGCCGCCGGCCATGGTGCAGGAGCAGCAGCAGGCCATGCAGTACGAAATGGCCATGTTCATGCAGATGGCCGGCCAGGGCGGCTTCGACCCGCGCATGCTGGGCGACATGAGCGAGCGCGCGGAGCGCCGCGTGCGGGCGGGGGTCCTGCTCGGCGCCCTGGCGCGCCTCGAGGGCGTGAGCATCGACGACGACGAGATCGAGGCGAAGCTCGCCGCCATCGCCGAGGAAACCGGAAAACACATCGCCAAGGTCAAGGCGGAGCACCAGGGTGAGCGCCGGGCGCAGCTCGAGAATGAGCTGCTCGAAGAGCGGCTCGTGGCCCTACTCACCGAGCGGGCCACCGTTCATGACGCCCCGAAACCGGCCGTTGACGGCCAAGACGCCGCGGACGAGGCCGAAAGCCCGTCCGCCGACGAGAACGAGGACGACGCATGAGCAGCAGCACCTTGGACCCGCGAGCCTACCTGCCCGTCGTCGTGGAGAGCACGCACCGCGGCGAACGCGCGTGGGACATCTACAGCCGGATATTGAAGGACCGCATCGTCTTCCTCGGCACGGAGGTCAACGACGACGTGGCCAACGCGATCATCGCGCAGATGCTGTTTTTGGAGAGCGACGACCCGGACAAGGAGATCACGCTCTACATCAACAGCCCCGGCGGCGTGATCACCGCCGGCCTCGCGATTTACGACACCCTGCAGTACGTGCGCTGCCCCGTGTCGACGGTGTGCCTCGGGCAGGCCGCCTCCATGGCCGCCTGGCTCCTCGCGAGCGGCTCCACGGGCCTCCGGCGCTGCCTGCCGAACAGCCGCGTGATGATCCACCAGCCCCTCGGCGGCGTCCGTGGACAGGCGACGGATATCGAGATCCACGCTCGGGAGATCATCCAGCTCCGGGAGCGCATGAACCGCATCATGGCGGACCACACGGGGCAGCCCGTGGACAAGATCAAGGAGGACACGGAGCGAGACCGCTACCTGTCCGCCGACGAGGCCAAGGAGTACGGAATCATCGACGAGGTGGTCACACCTCGGAAATCGAGCCGTACATGATGCGTGGGGGGCACCACGCGGCGCCCCTCGAGCCCCGACGTGGGGCCGATGAAAACGCTCGAGCCTCCCTTTTTGGGGGCGTGACACGATGGCGCAATGGCGCTTGCATGGCCTTGCCGGGGCGGACCCCCATCGCTATGCTCAACTCGGAACATCCTAGAAAGTAGGGACTTTTCGGTGCCGAACCGACCGCGCGACGATGGACATGGAAACCTTCAGTGCTCTTTCTGCGGCAAATCGCAGAAAGAGGTGAAGAAGCTCATCGCCGGCCCGACCGTTTACATCTGCGACGAGTGCATCGCGCTCTGCAACGACATCATCGCCGAGGAGGTCGACCGCGACGAGTCCGTGGGAACGGGCACACCGCTGCCGAAGCCGGCCGAAATCAAGGCCATCCTCGACGAATACGTAATTGGTCAGGACCGGGCGAAGAAGGTCCTGAGCGTCGCCGTCCACAACCACTACAAGCGCATCGATTCGAAGGTCGCCTCGGACGAGGTGGAGCTCTCGAAGTCGAACATCTTGCTCCTCGGGCCGACGGGCTCGGGCAAGACGCTCTTGGCGCAGACCCTCGCGCGCATCCTGAACGTCCCCTTCGCCATCGCGGACGCCACGACGCTCACGGAAGCGGGCTACGTGGGCGAGGACGTCGAGAACATCATCGTTCAGCTGCTGCAGAACGCGGAC
>JBCCAW010000747.1:0-2386 GCA_039814655.1 Myxococcota bacterium
CCCGTCGAGGTCGTCGCCGTCGAGGGCCGCGGACAGCTCGGCGAGCGCGTCGGCGGTGGCCTGCGCGTCGGGGAGGGCGTCGGCGTTGACGAACTCCCGGGGCACCTCCTGGCCCAGCGTGGACATGCGCTCCATCAGCTCGCGGAGCCGCCCCTGCGCACGCCGCAAGGCCCCGCGCAGCGCCCGCGCGGCCGCCGGGGAGCGCGTGCGCCGGAGCTCGGCAAGGAGCGACGTCATCTCCCGGCGCAAGCCCTCGAGCTCGCGCGCGACGGCGGCGGCGTCGTCGAGGCGCGCCCGGGCGAGGAGATCCGTGAGAAGCAAGACCTGGCCCTCGAGGCGCTCGACGAGGGCGCCGTCGGCGCGGCGGCGCCGGTTCGCCGAGCCAAGGGTTGCTCGATGTAGCCGGGCCTCGGCGCCAAGGGCGCGCTCGAGCGCCGCAGCCATCTCTCGGATCACCGAAGGACCCACGGTGGGCGCAACGGGACCGCCGGCGGCGTCGCCGAGGCCCCGCAGCCCCTCGGCGTAGCGCGCGGCGCTCTCGCGCACGTTTCGGTGCCGGACCCGGGCCGGGGCCTCGGCGGCGGGGACGGCGGCTTCGAGGCGGTCCGCGAGGGCGTCGAGGCCGGCGTTCCGGGCTGCGTCGAGGCCGGCGAGCGCGGCGGCGCGACGCGTGGCCTCGGACGCGACGGTGAGGAGGCGTAGCGGCGAGCGCCCGACGTTGGGACCCCGGACGACGTCCCCGTCCCGGGCCTCGATCCACAGCTCGAGCCGGTCACCGGGCCGGGCGCCGACCTCGGCGGCGCTCGTGCGACCGACGCCCTCGTGACGGAGCGGGCCCGCATCGCCGGGCGGGAACTCCTCGAGCTGCCTCCGGAAGAGCTCTCCCTCCGCGGTGCGCACGACCAGCTCGATGGACTCGAGGCCGACGGAGTCTTCCGCCAGGTAGCGGAAGCGCACGGGCTCCCCGAGCTCGACGACCTGGTCCTCCGCGGGGGCCAGGAGCGTGAGCGTAGGGGCGGCGTCGGCCTGGGGCACCAACGTTCGGGAGCGCGCGTCGCGCAGCCGGCGCCCCTCGGCGTCCGTCGCGCGAATGACGAGAGGTCCCTCTTCGCGCACCACGAAGCGCCCGATCAGTCGGCGCGGCGTGGTGTCTCCCGTCGCGCGAAGGCGTACGTCTTGTCCCGGGGCCTCGAGGAGTGCCGCGGCCAGCGGGAGGCGAGGCCGCGCCGTGACGGCGACGGTGGTGCCGAGGGGCGCCTCGAGCACCCGGAGGTCGCCGCGGCTCTCCGGCGCCCGGTTCATGTACGCCGGATAGAGGAGCTCATAGCGCACCTCGGCGATGAGATCCGCCACCTTGGTGCCGCCGGCGTCCCGGGCCCCAGGATGAAGCAGGGCGAAGGCGCCGGCCGACGCCCGGTCCGACCCGCCGAGGAGCGCCGCCGCGAGCGCCAGGGCCAGCAGCCCGCCGTAGGTCCCGCGGGTTCGGAGGCTCCGCCAGGGGGCAGCCTCCACGGGAGGGACGGCCAGCACGCGGCGCTCGACGGTGCGCGCGTGCGCGGCGATGAGCGCCGGCGCGGCGCCCGGCGGTGGTGAGCTCGCCAGCTCCAGCGCGGAGCGCGCGGCGGAGGCGAGGCCCGGCCGCGTCCCGAGGAGCTTCGTGGCCCCGACACCGCGGAGTGCGCCCAGGGGGCGCAGCCCCAGAAAGGCGCCGGCGAGCGCCGTGAGCACGACGAGGCCCCAGCAGACGGCAGCGCGCCCCGGTTCGAGCGTGGGCTCCGCGAACTGGCTAAGGAGCGCGAAGGTCGCGGCTCCGGCGCCCAGGGAGAGCGCCAAGGCACGAAGGAGGTGGAGCGTGGCGGCCCGTCGTCGCAGGCGGCCGAGCGCGGCCCCGATTCCGGGCCCCCCGGGGCGGGGTCTCGCTCGCTCGCGGCCTGTGGGCGCCCTGGGCACCCCTCGACCATGACGAGAAAGCGAGCGGGAGGCGAGGCCTCCAGCCGCGTTGATTTCTCCAGAAGCCCGCGTCTATAAGCGAGCGGCGCGGGGCCGCCACCCGGACCTCCCTCGCTCGCTCCGATGACCTCTCGCCGCGACCCAGCTCCCCGGGACCCTGACGCCCGGCCCGAAGGCCCCCGCGACGACCGCACCCTCGCGGCGTTGCTCGCGCCGCTCGTGGCGGGTCGGTCGGTCCTGTACATCGGCCCCTCCGGTGCGCTCACGCAGGCGCTCGCGGCCGCGGCGGCGGAGCTGCGGGTGCTCGATACCGCGGCCTCGCCAGGCCAGGGCGCCTACCGGCCCGGGCGCCTCGGTTTTGCCGCGGGGCGCTACGCCGTCGCCATCGTGCCGGACCTCGGCGCCCTCGGCGATCCAGCGGCCCGCTTCGAGGACC
>JBCCAW010000396.1:0-5627 GCA_039814655.1 Myxococcota bacterium
GACCGTGCGCTGCCGCCCGGGGCGGTCCGGCTGCCGCAGCACGCCGCCCCCGCCCACGCTACCGTCAGGTCGTATCCCGCCACGTCGACCCCCGTCGTCGTGAGCCCCGCGGTCCGCGCGGGCCGCTACGGTCGCGCCCGTCCCGTGCGCGTCGCCAGCACCCCCTTCGCCGCTCCGGCGCAGGTGGTCGTGCGCCGGCCCCCGCCGCCCGCGCCCCTCGTCGCGCGTCCCGCGGCGCGCCCGGGCCACGTCTGGGTGGCCGGCGTGCACACCTGGAACGGCTACCAGTTCGTCTGGCTCCCGGGACGCTGGCAGGCCGCGCGCGCCGGCCACGTCTGGGTCGACGCGAGCTGGGCGCCCTGCGAGGGCGGCTGGGCCTTCACGCCCGGGCATTGGGCCGTGATCGCCTACTGAGTCCTTCCCGCTTCCGCCGTACTCCCTTCCCCCAACCTCCCCCCCCGGCGACCCCCGCCCGGGGCCGGCCCCGCGCCGCGACCCGGGCGGAGTCCTGTGGCCGGCGAATCCGGCGGTGCCTCCGGGGGCTCCGTTGAGTAGGGTGCCGGCGCATGGCGGCCGAGGGCTACGTGGCGACGAAGCGCACCCGACGACGGCGTCGCCGCCGGCGCGTGCTCTTGACGCTCGTGCTCGTCCCGCTCCTCGCCGCCGCCGTCGGCGCCTACGGCCTCGGGCATCTCGGCGCCTGGCCCTTTCGCGGCTTCGTGACGGGCCTCGCCCGGGACGAGGCGGGTCTGGCCCTGAGCTACGCGCGCCTCGGCGTGGGCGTGCTCGGTGGCGCCGTCGAAGCCGACGACCTCGTGCTCCTGAACCCGGAGCGCTTCGCCGAGGTCGCCCCCAGCTTCGTCAGCGTACGCCGGGTCCGCGGCACCCTCGACGTGTCCGCTCTCCTCGCCGGCGAGGTCCACCTCGAGCAGGCGCGCCTCGAAGGGGTGCGCATCACCCTCGCCACGGACGAAGCCGGCGACGCCCTCGACGCGCTCTTCCCTTCGGACCCCGACGACGAAACGCCGCCGTCGGCGCTCTCGGCGACGCTCGCCGGCCTGGACGGACTCGGTGTCTTCGCCGAAGACTCGACCATCGAGGACGTCACGCTGGAGCTCGTCAGCGCCGAGGAAGGGCGCGTCGTCCGTCGCCTGGCCATCGAGGACCTGCGCCTGGCCGGGCGCTTCGACGCCCGGGACACGGCCGAAGCCGCGCTGACCCTCGGCGACACGCCGGCCACCTTCGTGATGGAGAGCGCCGGCGCGGACCCGCTGCGCCTCGTCGTCACGCCGGCCGCCGAGGCGACGCTCGAGAGCGGCACGCTCGCGCTGACGCTGGCCACGCGCGCCCACGAGGCGACGGGCCTTCCGCCGGGCGTCACCCTTCCGGACGGGCCGCTCCTGACCGGCCGCGTCGAGGCGCGCTTCGATGCGGAGTCCGCGCGGACCGAGCTCCGCGTGGACACGCTCCGGCTGCTGGGCGACGTAGCCGCCCTCGACGCGAGCGCCACCCTTCGCGATGAGCGCGACGACACGCTGGAGCGGCTGACGGGGGTGCTGGTCCTCGACGTGCCCGATACGGGCGCGTTGCCCGTGCCCCTCGGCGACCTCGAAGCGCGCGAGCTGGCGCTCACGGCGCGCGTCGAAGACGGGACCCTCGGCCCGGAGCGCTTCTCCTTGCCCGGGACGGCGCAGATGCGGGCGGCGTCGCTGCGGCTCCCGGGCGAGCTCCTCGGGAGCGCGGAAGAGCTCGTGCTCACCGGCGCCGACGCCACCCTGGAGAGCCAGCTGGAGGGCGAGGGTGACGCGCTGCGTACGCTCGCGCTCACCGCCGACGCGGAGCTGGCCACGCTGCGCTACGCCGCGCCGGCGGGCGTGGACGCGCCGGACGCCGTGGACCTGGCGCTCACCGGCGCGCGCCTGAGCTACCGCGGCAGCGGCCTGAACTTCGGGCCGGGGCCAGCTCCCGACGCACCCGAAGGCGACGCGCTCGAGCTCACGCTGGCGCGCCTCGCGCTCGACGATGGCGCCGGCACGCGCCTCGACGCTGAAGAAGCGGCGCTCCGTGCGACTGGGGAGCCCGGGCAGACGCCGCTGCTCCAGGCGCTCCTCGACGGCGCCCCGCTCACCGGAACCCTCGCGCTCCCGGCCCGCGCCTTCACCGTGGCGCTCGGGCCCCGGGACCGGATCGCACTCGGCAACGCCGACCTGCAGCTCGCCATGCGCGCCCTCGAGCTCGAGGGCCCGGGGCTCGCGGGGCTGGGCGGCGCGACCACCGCCACGCTTCGCGCACGCACGCTGGAGGGCCGGCTTGGCGGCACGCCGGTCCGCGGCCGGGAGCTCGCGCCGCGCGTGGACGTCGACTTCGACACGGAGGCCTACGCGGGCACGCTGCCCTTCGCGTCCCTCGGCTACGGCACGTTGCGCCTGGCCGGATCGCGGCTCTCGCTGGACGGCGAGGCGCCGCTGGCCCTGGACCCCGCGGCGCCGGGCGATGCGCGGCTCCAGCTGCGCGGCTCGCTCGGGCGCGTGAGCGACGGCGAGGACACGGCGCGGCTCCCGGCCCTCGCGATCTCCGTGCGCAAGAGCGGCAGCGGTCGCCTCGTCCTCGACGGACGGCTCACCACTGCGGACGTACGCGCCGCCGGCGCCTCCTTCGAGGAGCCGCGGCAGGCGACGCTCGCGGGCACGGTGAACCTACGGGCCCTGGCCGCGGACCTGCGCCTGGGCCTCGACGGCGAAACGGGGCCGACGCTCGACGTGCACGCCGTGGTGTCGAGCGAAGGGCGCGTGCTCCGGCACCGCGTCGAGGGGGAAGGGACGCAGCTCCGCGGCCTCTTCACCGGGCCCTTGCGCGGCCTCTTGCCCGCCGGGACCTCCCTGGACCTCGACGCCTTCCGCGTCGCGACGGAGGGCACCTTCGCCGGCGTCCTCCGAAACCGCGCCGTGCCCCCGGCGCTCACCGCGGACCCGCTCGCGAGCGCCGACGGGGAAGGCACGCTCACGCTCTCCGTCGACGGCCTCCGGGCGGCGCAGGACGGCCT
The DNA here is from genome assembly GCA_039814655.1 of Myxococcota bacterium. Classification (GTDB taxonomy): domain Bacteria; phylum Myxococcota_A; class Polyangia; order Polyangiales; family Houyiibacteriaceae; genus CALCTH01. Next base: position 3,044 of record JBCCAW010000396.1, read on the forward strand.
CGAGGCCCAGGCCGACGGTCTGGCGCTCTCCGGCGCGCTTCGGGCCAGCGCCGGCGACCTCGCCGTCGAGGCCGAGCTCACGAGCGACGCGCTCGGCGCGCGTGACGGCCCGCTCTCCGTGCTGCTCCGCGGCGTACGTCAGGAGCTGCGCGTGACGGGCACGGGCGTGAGCGATGCGCGCATCGCCGCAACGCTCCGCGTCGCCGACGGGACGCAGACGGCCGCGCCGGGCTACGCGCTGCGCGACCTCTCCGCGGAGGCCGAGGTGCGCACGAGTCCCGAGGCGCTGGTGCTCGACCGCTTCGAGCTCTCCAACGCCGGGGGCGACACGGAGCTGAGCGCGACGGGCACCTACGAGCAGCTCGTCTCTCCCGAGGACGACGCCCGCGGGCCTGTCCGGGACCGGGTGCCGGGGCGAGAAGCGCTCACGGTGGCCGGCGAGCTCCGGCAAGGCCTGGCGGTGCTCGTGCCCCTCGGCCTCGCCGACGAGGCTTCGGGCACGCTCGGCCTGCCCTTTCGCCTTCAGTCCGGTGACCTGGTCACCTTCCGTACCGAGGCGCGGCTCGAGCCCGAAGACGTCGATCTCTCCTCCGGCGACCTCGAGGTGCGCGGGCTGACGGGCATCGTGCCCATTCGCGAAGACATCACGGTGCTCCGTGGCGGCCGCGTGGCCATCGACGCCGGGGCCGGCGGCAACGTGCTGGCGCGCACGCGTTTCCCGGACGTGCAGCCCTTTCTCGCGGCGCAGGACTTCGTGCGCATGGACACGCTCCGCGTGGGTGAGGAGCAGCTCGGGCCCCTCGCGGGCAACCTGAGCGTGGACGGCCTCGAGCTCGGCCTCGACCGGCTCCAGGTGGGCTGGCGCGGCGGCGTGCTGGACGGGCGCGTGGACGCGGATTTCACCCCCGGCCGGGGCCGCGTCGCCTTTCGCGGCAACGTGACGGGGCTTCGGCCCGACGGAGGCGACGACGTGCTCGACGCGAACCTCGCGCTCACACTGGTGCCCAGCGAGTATGCGCTCGATGGGACCGTGCAGGTGCTTCGCGTGGGCAAGGCGCACCTGGGCCAGATTCTCGACGCCCTCGACCCCTACGAGGAGGACCCGGACATGAACTCGCTCCGTCTCGCGCTGCGCGTGGGCTACCCGGAATCGATGCGCCTCCGGGCGCGCGAGGGGCTCCTCGACGTGCGCGTGAGCCTCGGCGGCGTCGCGCGCCTCGTGCGCGTGGAGGACATCCTGGGCATCCCCTTGACCCCGCTGCTGGAGCCGGAGCTTCGCCCGCTCGTCGAAGAGCTCGAGGCGCTGCTCGCGGCGGCGCAGGGCGTCGCGGCCGCCGGCGAAGGAGCGCAGCCGTGACGCCCTGCCGCCTCACGATGGCCTTTCTCCTGCTCGCGGGCTGCGTGAGCGTCTCCGACGTGGCCGTCGTCAGCCGCACCACGGCCCTCGAGGAGCAAGCCGCCGGACGCCACGCGGCGTCGGAAGACGCGCTCACGGAGGCGGCGCTCACACCGGGGCCCGAGCCCCTCGACCGCGCGTCCCTCGGCGACGCCGCGGAGCCCCTCGGCGTGGTCGCCGCGCTCTACGCCGCGGCGGCGAGCGACGCGGACGCCCTCGACACGCAGCTCCGCGCGGGATGCATCGGCGAGGCCCTCGATGGCACGCTCGTGGCCACGCCGCAGCGCTGCACCGGCGAGCTGGAGCCCGCCGAGCTGAGCCGGCTCCTCGCCGGTGCGAACCTCCAGCGCCGGCAGACCTGGCGCTTTCTGGAAGAGCAGCGCCCGGGCGCCACGCCGGAGGAGGTCCGCGCGACCTGGCGGGCCACGCATCTCGAGCGCGTGGTGTGCGGCGCGCTCATCGAGACCGACGCGGGCTGGGAAACGAAGACGTGCGCGGACTGAGCGCGCTCTTGCTCTTGGGGCTGTCGGTGCCGGTGGCCGCGCAGGCGCCCGGGGACGGCGCCGAGGATCCTCTCGCGCTGCGCCCGCCGCAGCGCCTCACGGCCGGCGCCGCCAACCACTACATGGGCGCGCTCGTCGGCGACGCGCTCTACTTCGTCGGCGACGACGAAGGCACGAGCGAGCTCTACGTGCAGCGGCCCACGAGCGCCGCGCCCGCGGGCGTGCTCGGCGGCCTCGGCGACGTCGCCTGGCCCACGGCGAGCCCGGACCGGCGGCGGCTGGCCTACGTGTCCTTCGCGCGGGACGCGACCGGCGACGCCTGCGTGCTCACGCTCGCCAGCGGACGCGAGCGCTGCGTGACGGGCCCGGAGACCGCGGAGCTCCAGGCCGTGTGGCTGGATGACGCCACGCTCGCCGTGCTCTCCCGGGAGGGGCTGCACGGCGACTTCGCCCTCCGCCGGGTGCCGGCGAACGGGGGCGCCGCGGAGACGCTGCGCACGCGGAACCTCGTGGGGCTCGCGGCGTCGCCGGACGGGCGCTGGCTCGCTTACGTGGGCCTCGAGCGCGAGCGGGGCTGTCGAAACCGATCGTTGGGCTGTGCGAGGCACAAATACCGGCCTCTCTGGTATAGTCAACCCCCACGGCGAAACGGTCTGGCTCTCGACCCCTAACCAGTTTGTCACCC
>JBCCAW010000053.1:0-17063 GCA_039814655.1 Myxococcota bacterium
CGCCGACGTCGTCGCCGCGCCGGAGCCGGACCACGCCCAAGTTCTGCCAGGCCTCCTCCGAATCCTCGTCGTGAGCCAGGGCCACCTCGAGCGACGCCTCGGCCCCGGCGAGGTCGCCCCGGGCCAGGGCGACCAGGCCGAGGTTCACGTGCGCTTCGGCGAGCTCCGGCTGGTACTCGAGCGCTAGCCGGAGCCGCGCCTCCGCGCCGTCGAGGGCCCCTTCGGCGAGCGCCGCGGCGCCGGCGTCGCTCAGGGCCACGGCCCGGGCGGAGACGCCTCCGGTCGCGCAGCCCACGGCGCCGAGCGACGCCAGGGCCAGGGGGACCTGAAGGATGAGGGCGCGGGCGAACGCGGCCGGAGCGCGGGCGGGGAGACGCGGCATGCGCGCTCCTCGCCGCCGCCGGCGCTCAGTTGCGCTTGGGTCCGGAGCTCAGACGGCGGTGAAGGTGCCGATGGCGACGTCGCCGTCCAGGTCCACGCTCACCATGCCGCCCTCGACGCGCACCGGGAGCCAGCCAAGCGGGTCGCTCGCGGGCGGCGCCGTGTTGGCGCCGTCGAGGGCGAACTTGCTCTCGTGCCACTCGCAGGCGATCTGGCCGCCGTCCACGTAGAGCGGACCGCCCGCGTGCGGGCAGACCGCGCTCATGGCCGCGATGCCCTCCGGGCCGCGCACGAGAAAGACCTGGTCGCTTTCGTAGAGGGTCACGCCCTCGGGCACGTCGGCGAGGGCCAGAGGGAAGGCGCTCGCGCTCTCTCCACCGCTCGTCGACTCACCGCCGCCGCCGCCGCCGCCGCCGCAGGCCTGGAGGACGGGCAGGAAGGTGGCCGCACCCACGGCCGAGGCCGTGCCCTGGAGGAACGCGCGCCGACGGGCGCAGACGAGAATCGGGTTCTTCGGGTCGCTCATGACCTGCCTATGCCAGAGGTCGGCGCCGGTTCCCAGTGCGTTGCCGTTTCATCACCTACCGCCGAAGGAGGTCGCCCACGGTCCTCAGGCCCCGGGCCTCGGCACCGCGCAGGAGGCGCTGAAGCGCGAGCGCCGTGAGCAGAGCGTCGCCCGCCGCCGTGTGCCGCGCCGGGGTGTCGAGCGCGTAGCGTTCGGCGAGCGCGTCGAGGGAGACGCGGGGCTCCTGGGCCATGCGCCCCGGCGAGCCTCCGGCGCGCAGGCGCCGGGCGAGACGCTCCGTATCGAGTACGGCGTTGAGCAGGCGCCCGCCGCCCGGCGCGAGGCAGCGGTCGAGCATGGCCACATCGAAGGCCGCGTGATGCGCGACGAGAATCGAGGCGCCGGCGTAGCGAAGGAACGCGAGCGCCGCGCGGTCCTCTTCCGCGCCGCCGTCGAGGTCCCGGGGCACGAGGCCGTGCACCAAGGCCGCCTCCGCGCCGACGCGGTCGCCGGCGACGACACACTCGAAGGAGTCGCGGAGCACCACCACGTCGCCGCGCATGCGGACGGCGGCAATGGACAGGAGCCGGTCCGCCTGCACGTCGAGGCCCGTGGCCTCCGTGTCGAAGACGACGAAGTGGGCCTCGCGCCAGGGCGTGCTCGCCGCCGGCGGCGCGAAGCTCTCCGCGTAGGCGCGGACGGCCTCCGAAGGCGCGTGGCGCATGCGGCGCCGGGACCACCAGACCGGGAGCCCCATGGCTACCTCAGCAGATCCGTCCGGTAGCGGGCCTCGAGGACCGTTTGCACGTCGTCGATGACGGCGAAGGTCGACCGGAGCGCCTGCCGCTGGAGCTTGCCCATGGCCTCGATGGCCAAAAAACGCCCGCTGTCGTCGTGGGCGAGCCCGCTGCGCGCGCGCAGGCGCATCAGGAGCTCGTAGGCGAGCGCGGCTTCCTCGTAGAGCCCCGCGTTCTTGGCCTCGCGGGCCGCCAAGGCCCGAAAGCGCGCGGCGGTGCCCACCTCCTCGAGCGCCGCGTCCACGGCGAGCACGCGCGCGGCGTCCGCGAGGGGCATCATGGCCCGGGCCTTCACGTCGAAGCGGTCCTCGTGCGTGCCCGAGCGTTCGACCATGAAGCCGCGGAAGAAGCTCAGCGGCGGAGGGTTCTGAAGCGCGTTCCGCGCCAGAAACGTGAGGAAGCGCGGCGCCTCGCGGGTCTGCGCGTGCACATGGGCCCGGAGCGCCGCCGGGAGCGCCCCCTCGCCGCCCGCGTGGCGCAGGTCGAAGTAGATCGACGCCTGCATGAGCGCCCGCGGCTCGGGTACGCGCACGAGCGCGCCGAGCTTCTCCTTCCACTCGGAGATCGAGAGGCAGAGCTCCGGGTTCGAGCCCATCACGTTGCCCGGGCAGCGCACGAAGCCCGCGGCCTCGAGGGTGGCCACGACGTGCTCGCCCAGCGCCAAGAAGCGCGGCCGGAGCGCCGCGGCGCCGTCCACCGGGTCCGCGAAGACGAGGGCGTTGTCCTGGTCCGTGCGGAGAAGCTGCTCGCCGCGCCCTTCGCTGCCCAGGGAGAGCCACGCGAAGGCCGGCAGCGGCGCGCCGCTGGACTCCGCGTCCGCAACCTGGGCCAGCGCGAGGGCCCGGCGGATGAGCCGGTCGTTCATGGCCGTCGCCAGGGACGCGATGAGCGTCATGGACACTTCGGCGTCGAGGTACTGCCGGAGCAAGGCCTCGCCGCGATCTCGGGCCCGGCGCAGCGCCTCCCGGTCCCGGGCCCGGCGCAGGTCGCTGAGCACCACCGTAGGCAGACTGCCGTGCGCCGTGAGCAGGTCGTGCTCGCTCAGCACGCCCTTGACCGGCGAGTCCGGTGTGCCGTCCTCCGTGAGCACCAGGTGCTTGAGGCGCCGGCCGAGGAGGCGCTCGAGGACCCGCGCCAGGCTCTCACCCTCCGGCGCGGTCAACACCGGCGCGCTCATGACCTCCTCGACGCGGGTCTGCGCCGGCACGCGCTCCGCGGCGACGACGCGCTTGCGCAGGTCCGAGTCCGTGAGGATGCCCATGGGGCGGCGGCCCTCGTCGAGGACGAGAATGGAGCCCACGTTGCGCGCGGCCATGGCCCGGGCCGCCTCGGCTACGGTCACATCCTTTCCCGTGGTGACGAGGTCACGAATGGGCTCGAGCTGCCGCGTCTCGTCGAAGAGCGAAAGAGCCGGCAGGCCGGCCGGCGCCCCCGGCGGGAGCGACGCGGGACCCGGCGGAACGCTCGCCCGCGAGTGCTTCATGGCGGCGGCGAGCGCTTCACCGCGGAGCGGCGCGTCCGCCGCGAAGGTGGCCGCCAGCCGCCCCGAGAGCGCCGGGTGCGCGTCCATGAGGGCGTCGAGGGCCGCCACGGGAACCACGTAGAGCAAGCATGGCTCGCGCGTGGTCGCCGTCGCGGCATAGGGCCGCTTCGCCAGGTGCGCGCGAAAGCCCACCAGATCGCCTTCGTCGGCCAGGGCGACGAGCACGCCCTCGGTGCGGCCCGGGCTGGCGTCGCCCGCCGCATCGTCCCCAAAGCCGCGCGCGAGGGCCACGCTGCCCTTCTGCACCTGGAAGGCATGCGCCGCGGGATCGGCGCCCTCCTGGAAGAGGCGCTCCCCGGCTTCGGCGTAGCGAATCTCGATGGTCTCGGCGAGACGCTGCAGCGCCGCGGCGTCGAGCGCATCGAAGGGCGCGTGCGCCCCGAGGCGCGTCGCCACGGTGGCCAGCATGCCCGGAGAGACCATGGGCGAAGGGTACCAAGGGGGCGGCTGGAGCGCGCGGGCCCCTCCCGGCGCGCCGCACCGGGGAGTCCGTGATCTCGGAACCATGAACGTCCCGTCCTTCAGCAACGGCCCAGGCCGCCGTTGGGTGCCCTCGATGCGCCCAGAACGCCGTCGTCGTCGATCGGATCCACGCGGTACCGCCGTGCGCGGGCGCCTCCTCTTCGTCGACGACGACCCGACCATTCACTTCGTCGCCCGACGCGTGCTCGGCGACCTGGGCTTCGAGCTCACGGTGAGGGACTGCGGAGCGGCGGCGCTCGAGGAGATCCGGAAGCGCCCCTTCGACGTGCTGCTGACGGACCTCGGCATGCCGGGCATGGACGGCGAGGAGCTCGCCCGGCAGGCCATCGCCATCGCGCCGCACACGAGCTTCGTGTTCCTGACCGGGCGCACGGACCTTCGGCTGCGCTCGACGCCGAGCGTCGACCATGCGGTGGTCGGAATCGTGCAAAAGCCCTGGGACGCCGAGGAGCTCCGGCAGCTCGTGGAGCTGGCCTTCTCCCGGAGCCAGGCGTCCCTTCGCCCCAAGGCTGTGAAGAGCCCGGAGACGGTGCTGCTGGTGGAGGACGACGCGATGGATGCGTTGCTGCTCCGGACCTACCTCGACCGCTCCGGCGCGGCGCAACGCGTCGAGCACGTGGACCGGCTCGCCCTCGCCGAGCAGCGCCTCGGCGCCGGCGGCGTGGCGGCGGTGTTCCTCGACATGTCCCTCCCCGATGCCCGCGGCTTCGATGGCGTGCGGCGCCTGGCGCAGAGCGCACCAGAGGTCCCGCTCCTCGTCGTCTCCGGCCACGTCGACGACGAGATGGCCGTCGAAGCGCTTCGCCTTGGCGCGCAGGACGTGCTCAACAAGAACGCCCTCGACCCGGAGCTGCTCGCGCAGAGCATCCGTTTCGCCACGGCGCGGAAGTCCGCGGAGCGGGGCCTCGCGGAGCGCGCCCACTTCGACCAGCTCACGGGCCTGGCGAACCGGTCGACCTTCTACGAGGCGCTCCGGCGCGGCATTCGCGTGGCCCGGCGAACGGGGACGCGCGTGGCCGTGCTCTTCGCGGACCTCGACGGCTTCAAGGCCGTGAACGACAGCTACGGTCACGAGGCGGGAGACCTGCTGCTTCGCGAGGTGGCCCGGCGCCTCGGCGGGGCCGTGCGCGATACGGACCTCGCCGCGCGCCTCGGCGGCGACGAGTTCGCCGTGCTGCTCCCGGACGCGGCCGGCGTGGACGACGCGCAGGTGGTGCGAGACCGCATCCTCCGCGCGCTCGACGCTCCCGTGGACGTGGGCCGGGCGCTCGTGACGCCGCAGGCCTCCATCGGCATCGCGCTGGGCCAGGCGCGCGATGGGGCCGCGGAGCTCATGGCCCGCGCCGACGCGGCCATGTACGGCAGCAAACGGCGCTCCCAACGCGCCGCGGCCGGCGAGTAGGGCGCGCCCCGGCCGCTCGCCACGCGCCCGCTCCGGAGGCCGCTACACCGGTCGCCGCAGGCGCACGGTGAAGGCCGTGCCTTCGGCGAGCGCGGAGTCCACGCTCACCTCGCCGCCGTGGCGCTCGACGATGCGCCGCACCAGCGCGAGCCCGATGCCGTCGCCGGCGACCTCCGCGCGCGTATGGAGGCGCTGAAAGACCTTGAAGATGCGCTCGAAGTCTTCCGGCGGCACGCCGAGGCCGTTGTCTCGCACCTCGACGGCGACGCGCGTTGCCGCCGCGGCGTCCACGGACACGCGCACCTCGCAAGGCACGTCGTCCCGGCGAAACTTGAGGGCGTTGTCGAGGAGGTTCCGGAACACCTGCCGAAGGCTCGTCTCGTCGCCGATTACCGCCGGGACGGAACCCGGCGGGGGAAGGACGATGGTCGCTCCGGCCTCGGCGCGGGCGGCTTCGAGGTCGGATGCCGCGGAGGCCAGCACGGCCGCCAGGTCCACGGGCTTGAAGGGCGCCGTCGTGTCGCCTGCACGCGAGTAGGCGAGGAGCGACACGATGAGCTCGCGCATGCGCGTTGCCCCCTCGCGAATGCGGGCCACGTGCGAGCGGCCCTCGTCGTCGAGCACGTCGGCGTAGTCCTCCTCGAGGAGCTCGCTGAAGCCGGCGATGGTCCGGAGCGGAGCCTGGAGATCGTGGGAAGCGACGTAGGCGAACTGTTCGAGCTCGCCGTTCGCGCGTTCCAGGTCCCGCAACGTCTCGAGGCGCTCGGAGACATCGCGAATGATGCTGAGGTAGCCGAGCACGGTGCCGTCCTCGCTCCGCACGACGCCGGCGCTCGTCTCGCCCTCGAACTCCTCGCCGGAGGACCGCCGGTAGCGCTGCACGTGCTCGGACCGCGCCAGGTCCGCCGTGGGATGAAAGTAGCGCCGGCCCGTGGTCTTGAAGCCCTCGGCGTCGGCGTAGAGCTGCTCCGTGCTTCGCCCGAGCAGGTCCTCCGGAGCCATGTCGAAGGTCTCGAGCACGGAGCGGCTCAGGCGCACCACGCGGCGCTGCGGGTCGACGACGAGCGTGGGGTCCGGGAGCGCGTCGAGGATGGCTTCGAGGAGCGCCCGCTCCTCGGAAACGTCCGCCGCGGCGCGCATGCGGGCCGTGACGTCGCGGCTGGTGGTGAGGAGCCGCGTGACCTCGCCGGACTCGTCCAGGAGCGGCTCGGTCATGGTCTCGAACCACAGGTAGTGCCCCTGCGCGTGCCGTATTCGGTAGGTCACGGCGTCGGGTCGGCGGCCGAGCCGGGCCGCGGCATGGCTGGTCGCCTCGATGCGGGGGCGGTCCTCCGGATGAAAGAGATCGTAGGGCGAGCGGCCGACGAGCTCCTCGGGCAGGTAGCCGAGCAGGCGCGTCGCCGACGGCGAGACATAGTCGTAGCGGCCGTCCGCGGCGTGGCGACACACGAGCTCCCGCGAATGCTCCGTGAGCATGCGAAAGAGCGCCTCCCGTTCCTGGAGCGCCTCTTGGTCACGCCGCCGGGCCGTCACGTCGTGGCAGAAGCCGAGGAGCAGCGTCGTGACGCCGGCGTCACGCGCGTAGACCGTGTCTCGGCTCTCCAGCCATCGCCACGTGCCGTCGCGGTGCTTGGCCCGGTATTGGAGGGTGCGCGTCTCCCCGAGGGGGAGCGCCCGCAGCGCGTCGTGGTGCGCATCGATGGCCGGGACGTCGGCCGGATGGAAGAGCCGGTGCACGGCTTCCCCGGCCACTGCCTCCGGTCCGAAGCCCAAGAACGCCGTGAGCTGCCGGTTGACGTAAACGTTGGCGCCCGCCACGAGATCGTAGAGGTAGACGAGGTCCGGGCTGCTCGACAGGACGCTCTCGAGCAGCTCGGCGCCCGCGAGGCCTGGCGGCAGCGCGCCCGCTTCGCTCACGCCTCGTCGCCCGACCCCGAGGCCGCAGGTCCTTCGTCAGGGATACGCGCCGGGAGTGGCGGCAGCGCGAGGGTGACCCGGGCCCCGCCGAGCGGACTCGCGCTGACGCGCACCCCGCCCCCGAGCCGCGTCACGGCCCGGTGTACATAGGCGAGGCCGAGCGCCGCGGTGGCCGGCCGATCGTGTCCCCGAAGCGCCGCGAAGGCGTCGGACGAGTCCCGATGGGTCGCAGGGGTCGCAGGGGGCGCCGGGCCGTCGTCGTCGACGCGGAGCACGAGCATGTGCTCGGCGCCAGCGGGCGGTCGCACGCTCACCTCGACGGTCGTACGTGCGGATGCGCAGGCGCTCTCGCAGGTGTTGCCCAGAATGCGCGTGAGAATCGCCAGGTCCGCGGGAAAGGGCAAGGAGGTGGCCGGGGCGTCGACGCGGGTTCGCAGGCCCCGGGACCGCACCGCGGGCTGAGACGCCGCCTCGCGGAGCACGCGCTGCGCGAAAGCCACCAGCTCGACCGGCTGGCCATGGGAGGGCGCGGGCTCGGCCTCGAGACCACCGAGCGCCTGCAGGTCGCGACTGATGACGAGCAGGCGCTCGAGCGTGCTCCGGGCCAGCTCGGCGGCTTCCGTATCGACGGCCTGCTCGAGGTCCTCGACCACGGCCGCCAGCCCCGTAAGCGGCCCGCGCATATCGTGACCTACTTGCGAGAGAAGCACGGCGCGCTCGCGGATGGCCTCGTGCAGCGCTTCGTTGCCCCGCTCGAGCTCATGGTTGGCGCGGAGCAGCGCCCGGTCCCTCAGCGCGAGCTCCCGGGCCTGGGCGGTCCCGCTCACGAGCCGCGCGAGGGCCCGCCGGCAGCTCACGGTGCCGAGTTCGCTCTTCACGAGGTAGTCCTGGGCGCCGAGGCGCATGGCCTCGGCCGCCACGGCCTCGTCGCCGTGGCCGCTCCATACGGCGATGGCCAGCACCTCCGTCGGGTAGGCGCGCCGGGCTTCGTCGAGGTGCTCCCAGCCCAGCGAGCCGGGGAGTCGATAGTCGAGCAGGACCACGTCCGGCGCGAAGCCCCGCACCGTATCGAGCATCTCGTCGAGGTGGTGGCATTGCGCCACGCGCCAGGGCGTGCCGCGGAGAAAGCGCCGGAGCAGCGCGCCGTCGGCGGCGCTGTCGTCGACCAGGACGAGCTTCCGCTCCGGCGGCGTGGTCACGGCTGCGCTCCCGGGCGCTGCGGCGCCGACGCCTCGAGGAGCCAGAAATCGAGGAGCCGGCCCAGCGTTTGGTACAGCTGCTCGAGTTCGAGGGGTTTGGAGACCACCGCGTTCGCCCCGCGGTCGTAGGCCGCAAACACGTCGCGCTCGGCAAGCGAGCTGGTGAACACGACGACGGGGAGGCGCCGGAGCGCGCTGTCGCCTTTGAGCTCCGCGAGCACTTCGAGACCGCTGGTGCGACCGAGTTTCAGGTCGAGCAGCACGAGCTCTGGCGCCCGCGCCTCTCCGCGATGAATGCGATGAAAGTGCGCGAGCGCGGCCTCCCCATCCGGCACGTGATGCACGTGGGCGTTGCCGGACCAGCGGCGCAACGCCCGGCTGACCGCCGCCACGTCTGCGTCCGAGTTTTCGACCAGGAGCACCGTGGGCCAGTCGCTCATTCGGCCTCGGGCCGGCCGAGGGTGAAGTAGAAGGTCGCCCCGTGGCCGGGCGTGCTGTCGACCCAGAGCGCGCCGCCATGGCGTTCCGCGAAGGCCCGGGCGATGGGGAGGCCGCAGCCCGTGCCCTCCGTGTCCGTGCTCAGCCGCGTGAAGACGTCGAAGATGGCCTCGAAGTGCCGCGCCTCGAGGCCGGGCCCGTCGTCGGCGACGAAGATTACCGGGGCCTCCGGGTGCAGCTCCGGTGCGCGGGGCACCGCGGAGCCCGGCGGCCGATGGCCAACGGTCACGCGGCTGCCCTCCGCGGCATATTTGATCGCGTTGGCGATGAGGTTCGCGAAGATCTCCTGCACGGCGACGGGGTCGCACTGCACCCGCGGGAGGTCCTCCACGACGAGGCGAAGGCCGGCTTCGTCGGCGCCGGCGGCGTGGAGCAGGCACACCTCCTCGGCGAGCTCTCCCAGGTCGGTCTCCGTGCGCGCCACGGGACCCCGGCCCGCGCGCGAGAAATCCAGGAGCCCGCGAAGCTGCCGGTCCATGCGCGCCGTGAGCGATTGAATGCGCTCGACGTTCTGCCGGACCTCCGGCGCCGCCTCGTCGAGGTCCTCCAGGAGGAAGCTCGCGTAGGTCGTGATGCCCCTTAGGGGCTCGCGCAGGTCGTGGCTGACGACGTAGGCGAAGGAGTCGACCTCGACGTTGCGCCGGGCTAGGTCCCGGGTCGTGCGCGCGAGCTGCCGGGACTGGCGGAGCAGGTGGTCCACGAGCAGCCGGCGAAAGCGCTCGGCGAGCTGCTGCTCGACGTCCGTGAAAGGCGCCGCGTGGTGACGCATGCGCTCCCGCCACTCGGCGAAGCTGTTCCGCGGTGTGAGCTTGCCAGTCGCCGGGTCAACGGACTTGAGCGGCGCGCCGCCCCAGCGCACCTCATCCTCCATGGGGGGACGCAGCCAGACGACCCAATCCTCGCCGGACCCGGTGAGCGCGATGGCCAGGAGCCCTGCCGTGCTCGGCTCCTCCCACCCGGGAATGGCCTGGACCAGGGACCTCACCACGACGAGCTCGTCGCCGGCTTGGAAGCGGGCGCTCAAGAAGGCGCGTAGGGCCGTGAGGGTCGGTCCGGGAAGCGCGCGCCCGAGCGTCCGGACTCGGCCGTCGTAGACGACGAGACCGCCGGACGCCTCGACGAGGCTGAGCAGACTCGGCGCTCCGCCGCTGAGCGCCTCGAGGGGATCTTCCCCGGACGCGACGCGGTCGAGAATCTCGAGCACGCGCGGCTCTGAGGCCTCGCGCGCCGCGAGGCGGACCCGGTCCCGGGCCAGGCCGAGGCGCATGGAGGCCATCTGCCCGACGAGCTCGATGGAGACGCGGGAGGCGAAGGGGAGGCGAAGGGCGGTGCGGTGATGGCAGGCCACGAGGCCCCAGAGCCGGCCCCCCTCGAGCAGCGACACGCTGGCGCTCGCCCCCACGCCCATGTTGCGGAGGTACTGGAGGTGCACGGGGCTCACGCTCCGAAGCGTGGCGCCGCTGAGGTCCATGGCCCGGGAGCTCCCGGGCTCCTCCGCGGGCAGCAGGCGCACCGGCGCGTAGTCCACGTCTTCGATGACCCGGAGCCAGCTCCTCGCGTAGAGCGCCCGAGCCTGCGCCGGAATGTCCGACGCCGGATAGTGGAGGCCGAGAAAGGACTCGACGCCCGCGGCCCGCGACTCGGCCACGACCTCGCCGTTCCAGGCGTCATCGAAGCGGTAGATCATCACCCGGTCGAAACCCGTCAGCTGCCGCGTGACCATGGCGAGGCGTTCGAGGAGCGCGTCCAGATCGTCCGTCTCGCCGAGGGACTTGAGCGCGGCGCGGACCGGAAGCTCCGGCGCGTCGGCCACCGGGGGCGCGGGCTCGAGCTCGACGATCTCGAGGGTGCCGGCGCGATGGGTCAGCGCGCGGAAGTCCCGGCCGTTGATGCGAAAGGGACGCGGGTCGTGGGTGATGACGTTCTCGACCTGGGCCGGTTGCGCGTCCGTGAGCGCGAGCTGGATGTCCTCGGCGAGGCGGCCGAGCAGCGAGTCCGGCGCCATGCCGAGCAGGGCGACGGCGTTCTCGGAGACGCGCACGATGCGGCCGTCGCCATCGAGCGCGAGGAGCGCGCCATGGGGCTGGATCGCTTCGGAAAGATGAATCGGTTCGCTGGCGCAGGCCTCGATGGCCTGGCGCAACGCCTCCGACTCGCTGGCTCCTGTCTCACCGTGCAGCGTTCGTTCCCGTCTTCGTGCCGATCTGGAGCGAAGGTAGTGGTGTGGCGACACGAGAGCTGCCCCAAGACAGGGGGGGTCGTCTAGTTAACGTGAGGAAAAAACTGAGGTAACGCAGGCATCAACGATGCAAGACCGGGCCCCTGAACCCCCGACGCATGATTCGGTGGCCAAGGAACCCGGAGGGCTCCTAAAATGAGGAGGTGTTCGCTTGCGCCTCGCTCATCGCGCTCACGGCCTTGGCCACGCGGGCCGCGTGGAGAAGAGCGTGCTGGCTGGCCGAGCGAAGGCACGCCGGCGCGTGGCGCTGGGTGCGCTGGGTGGCGGCGGCCGGAGGCGGCCTCGCGCTGCTGGCCGTGGGCGCCTACGCCCGGGACTGCGGCGAGGCCTTCCTCGCCACGGTCGCGCTCGGGGACCCGGCCCAGCATGCGTCGTTCATGGCCGCGGGAGTGCGCCACGCAGGGACGCGCATGCTGCCCATGCTGAGCGTGGCCTGGTTGGTCCTCGCGGCGGCCATCGCCCTGGCCCGGCGGGGCCAGCGGCGCCTCGGCTCGCGCGACGGCGCCATCAGCGCCTTCTGACCCGGGCCTTCGGGCCCCGGCGCCGTGGCGTAAAATGGGCCCATGAGCCTCCGGCGCCGCCTAGCGGCCACGCCTTCCGATTGCACTCGCGAGGCGCTGGGACCGGCGGCTTGGACGCGAAGGGGCGCTCCACGCTAACCTCGTCAATCCTGCCGCATTCTGCCGTTCGGGTTGATGAGGAATGGCCAACGCCACCCCAGAGCACGCGCTCGTCGAACGCTATGCGCTCGCCTTCGCGCTCTCGCCGGTGCCCCTGCTGCTCGTCGACGCGAGCGGCCACATTCGCCTCGTGAGCGACGAGATGGCCGCGCTCTTCGAGTACGCGCCGGACGCGCTCCTGGGCGCAGCGGTGGAGAGGCTCCTGCCGCCGGACGCGCAAGCACACCACCCGCAGCTACGGCAGGCCTACCTCGAAAACGCATCGAAGCGGCCCATGGGCCGGGGCCGGGAGCTCGAGGGGCTGAGCCGCACGAACCGGCGCATTCCCCTCGAGCTCGGGCTCACGCCGGTCCCACACGAGGGCGAGGTGTGGACCGTGGTGACGGCCGTGGACACGTCTGAGCGGCGGGCGAAGCAACGCGCCATCGCTGCCCGGGACGCCGCCGCAGCGCATGCGGATCAGCTCGCGCAGCTCAACGACGACTTGACCCAGTTCGCCTACGCCGCGAGCCACGACTTGAAGGCGCCGCTGGCCACCATTCACGGCATGCTGGGGCTCGCTCTCGAAGACCTGGACGAGGGGCACCTCGAGAACGTGAAGCGCGACTTGGCCAAGCTGAGGAGCCTCGCGGAGCACAGCGCCGAAAAGGTCGAGCACGTGCTTCAGCTCGCCCGCGTGGGCCATGACCACCTGCCCCGCGGGGGCGTGGCACTCGACGCCCTGGCGATGGAGCTCTGGGAGGAGGTCACGCTGGGAGCCGCATCGCCGCCGCGCTTCGAGCTGGACGACGGGCTTCCCGCGCCGCTGCGCACGGTGCCCCAGGCCATCGAGGTGATTCTACGCAAGCTGCTGTCGAACGCGGCGCGCTACGTGGACTCGGCGAAGGGAGACCCCTGGGTCCGGCTTCGGGCGCGCCAGGAGCGGGGATGGACTGTGCTCGAGCTGGCTGATAACGGGGTCGGCATGAGTCACGAACAGGTGAAGACGGCCTTCCAGATGTTCGGGAGAAACTCGGCGCGCTCGGGCCACGGCCTCGGGCTGGCCGTCGCGCGGCGCCAGGTCGAGGGGCTCGGCGGCACGATTCGCTGCGAGAGCCGCGAAGGCGAGGGGACCACCTTCGAGGTGCGTCTCCCGGAGTTGCCGTGACGGACCCTGAAGGCACGGTCGAAGGCCTCGTCACGGTTATCGTCGATGACGACGAGAACGACCGCTACCTGACGCGCCGCTTCCTCGGCAAACACCAGGAGTTCGGGGAGGTGCTCGAGGCCAGGACCGGCAACGAGTTCCTCCAGGAGATCGCGGACGGCGGCAAGCTCGAGCTGCTGACGAAGGGGCGCGTGCTCGTGTTGATGGACATCAACATGCCGGGTCTCAACGGCTTTCAAACGGCGGAAGCGCTGGCGGAGCGCGTCGCCCGGAACGAGGTCCCGGCCAGCGTCGTCGTGCTGATGTTCACGAGCTCGAACAACCCGCAGGACCGGGCGCGCGCCGAGGCCATCAGCATCGTGCAGGGCTACATCGTGAAGCCCATCGGACACGACAACGTGAAGACGCTGCTGGAGCACTGGCAAGCCTCGCAGGGCTGACGCGGCGGCCGGTCTCCGTTCACCGGCCGACCGCTGACGGCGTCGCCATTCGCCAAGACCCTCGCCGATGATGCAGACTGGCGGGGTGCTGAGAAACGCGACCCACCGGGGTCGCGACTGATTTCGCGTTGCCTGGCGCCCGCGAGCCGCGATGGGTCGATGTTAGACCGAATCCTGGAGCTCACTCCCGACCTCGTCTACGTCTACGACCTCGACGAACGCCGGAACGTCTTCAGCAACCGGCTCCTCGCCGACTTTCTGGGGTACGCGCAGGAAGACCTGGGCACGGACTTTCTCATCCGGATCATCCACCCCGACGACTTGGACGACGTGGTGGCGCACCATGAGGCGCTGCGCGGCGTGGCCGACGGGGCCTTTCGAGACCTCGCCTATCGCGCTCGCCATCAGGACGGCAGCTATCGCTCTCTGCTGAGCCGGGACTCACCCTTCGAGCGTCGGCCAGACGGGCAGGTGCGCCGTATCCTGGGCGTGTGCCGCGACGTCAGCGATGAACGCGAGACCCAGGCGGAGCTCTCCCGCTTGGTGAGTCGCCTGCAACGTTCGAACGAAGAGCTGAAGGCGACCGAGCTCCGCGTGCGTCAGGAGCAGACCCTTCGCGAACGAATCTTCGAAAGCGCCCACGATGCGATCGTCATTGCCGATGCTTCGCGGCATATCGCGGCGCTGAATCGCGCCGCCCTCGAGCTCTTCGGGCACCGCATGGAAGACGTGAAAGGCCAGCCGACGGCGGTGCTCTACGCCAACCCGCAGGCCTTCCTGGAAGCGGGTAAGAAGCACTACAACGTCGATGCTCACGACCGCAGCCCGGCGTCTTTTCGCGTGCGCTACCGGCGCGCCGACGGCACGGAGTTCCTCGGTGAGACGGCCGCCGGTGTGTTGCGTAGGCCGGACGGGACACCGGATGGTTTTCTGGGAATCATCCGCGACGTGACGCGAGAGGCTGAAGCCCACGAGGCCCTGGCACGCGCCAACAGGCGCCTCTCGGCCAGTCTCGATACGCTCGACCAGTTCGCCTACGTCGCGAGCCACGACATGCGCACCCCGCTTCGCGGCATCCAGCACATCGTCTCCTTCCTCGAAGAGGACCTGCCGCCCGACGTGGTGGCTCTCCTGGCACCCCGGATGGCGCAGCTTCGGGAACGGGCGCAGCGCATGGACATGCTGCTGCAGTCGTTGCTGCAATTCGTCCGGTCGACCGATGACGCCGAGCGACAGCTGGAGGTGGACGTGGAATCCGTCGTCCGCTCCATCGAGACCACACTTTGCTACGGCGAAGCGGGCGGCCGGGAGCTTCGGCTCACGCTCGATGCTTCCGGCCTGCCGGAAGCGACCCTACGCAGCTATCCAGTGGTCGTTCAGCACGGTCTCTCGAACCTCATCGGCAACGCTGTGGTGCATCACGACGGCGACGTCGCCAACGTGCACGTGGGGGCTCGACTCGTCGAAGACGCAGACGGCACGCTCCTGGAGCTCCGCGTTTCGGACGACGGACCCGGGGTCAAACCCGAACATCGGGACCGCATCTTCGAGGTGTTTCGGACGCTTGGAAACCAAAACACGACCGGGATGGGGCTGGCATTGACCCGGCGGCTGGTCCAGAGGGTGGGCGGCCGCGTGTGGGTCGAAGGCCGAGGCGACGGCGCCCGCGGCGCATGCTTCGGGCTCTTGATCCCGAGCGAGGTAACGTAATGCAGCGAGCCGCCAGTGTACTCATCGTCGAGGACGACGACCTCGACGCCGAGGCGCTCGAGCGAGCCTTCGTGCGCGAGCGAACGGCGACCCCGCGCTACCGGGCACGAAACGGCGAGGAGGCTCTGGCCATGCTGCGTGGGGGTCCGGGATCGGCGCCGATCCCAGGACCGCACCTCGTGCTCCTGGACCTGAACATGCCACGCATGAACGGCCTCGAGTTCTTGGCCGAGCTGAGAAGCGACGCCCGCCTGCGCCGAACGGTCACCTTCGTGCTCACCACCTCGGAGGGAGAGAACGATCGCTTGAGGGCGTATGCGTTGGGCATCGCCGGCTACTTGGTCAAATCGCGCACGGGTCTCGACTTTCGAAAGCTCACGGACCTGCTCGCGTCCTACGACGACGCCGTCGTGTACCCATGACGCTGCGCATCCTCCTGGTCGAGGACGACGAGGTGGATCGGGAGGCCGTGCTTCGCGCCATTCGCGAGGGCGACGGCGACCTGGAGGTGACAGCCGTGGATACGCTCCGCGGCGCTCGTCTCCATCTGGCGAGCCACGCGGTGGACTGCGTGCTGGCCGACCTCGCGCTGCCCGACGGGGAAGGGCTGGAGCTGGTGGCCGCGGCCGGGGAGGCTCCCGTCGTCGTGCTGACCGGGGGTTCGGAAACGCGCGCTCCCGAAGCGCTCGGGCGAGGGGCGCAGGACTATCTCATCAAGGAGCAGCTCGATGCCTACTGGCTGCGCCGCTCAGTCCACTATGCCATCGAGCGAAAGCGGCTCTCGACGCTGACCCGGCAAACGGAGCATAAGGACCGGCTCGCGAGCCTGGGCCATTTGGCTGCGAGCATCGCGCACGAGATCAACAACCCCATCGCCTTCGTCAGTGCGAACGTGGCGACACTCGCACGCTGGGCACGCGAGCAAGGGCAGGGCGCACCGCGCGCGGAGCGGTCGTCGGAGACCCTGCAGATGCTCGAGGACTCCGCCGCGGGTCTCGAACGGGTCGCGGCCATCGTGGCGCAAATGAGAAGTTTCGGGCGCCAAAGCGATGACCATGAGCCGGAGGTGCCGAGCACACTCGCCGACGTGGCGGATTGGTCCGTCGCGCTTACGCGCACACGAATCGCTCATGTGGGTGAACTCGAGCTAGAAACCGCGCCCGGCGCAGGCCCATTTTGGGGGCGTCCCGGGCGCATGGCGCAGGTGCTCACGAATCTGCTCGTCAACGCGGTTCAGGCCGCCGAAGAAGGTCAAGGCAGAGCACGGATTCGCGTACGAGTCGTTCAAGACGGGCTCCGTTCTATCGTAGAGGTTCACGATTCCGGACCCGGGCTGCCACCGGAGTTGAGAGAACGGGTGTTTGCCCCTTTCTTCACGACCAAGCCTCCCGGAGTAGGCACGGGGCTGGGATTGGCGGTCTCGCGCGGCATCGTCGAGGCCCACGGCGGGGCGCTGACGCTCCGCGAGTCCCCGCTCGGCGGCGTTTGTGCCGTGGTGGACCTGCCCATGCGGTCGGCAGCATCGGCGGAGGCGCGTTCGTCGCTTCGGGCCCCGGAGGCGCGAACGCACGCTGAGCCAGCGATGACGCTTTTGGTAATCGATGACGAACCCGCGCTGCGCCGCGCTTTCGTCCGCATGCTCCGGCCCCATGTCGTGCACGCCATGGATGCCGCGCCGGCACTTGAATGGCTGCGAACGTCCGGGATGGCGGACCGGCTCGATGGCGTGGTCTGCGACGTGATGATGCCGGCATTGAATGGGAAGAACGTACACCAAACGATCCTCCACGAGCACCCGCGATTAGCCGGGCGCTTCGTCTTTTGTTCTGGCGGAACATTCCAGCCCGACTTGGCCCGTTACCTTGCGGCAAGTGAAGTGCCTGTCCTGTTGAAGCCCGTCAGCCGAGAGACCTTGCTCACCACCCTGGCGCGCCTCTCGACCGCGGCCGACGCCATCCCCTAGCACCCCCACCCCGAACTCGGCTCCGGGTTTCTGTGGAAGTTGCTGCGGCGCAACGAACGCCGTCGCCCCAGCGCCAAGACGCAGACGCGACTACGGCCGGTCGCCCTGGGGGCGCCGGCCGTAGTCGCTCATCGAAGGTTGGAGCGGGAGACGAGATTC